>CALBTS010000762.1 GCA_937968035.1 uncultured Methanomethylovorans sp. | reverse complement strand
GCGACCACCTAGATCTACACTCTTTCCCTACACGACGCTCTTCCGATCTTGGAATTGCAGTAAGTCTTACTGGAAATTTGCCTGCAACACTATATACAGGAGAAATGTTTGCAAATTCTGTTTCTGTGGTATGGCCGAAAGATCAAAAAGACTTATCAAAACTATGGTCATTCGTTGCTTCAGAATCTTACCATAGACTCGTGAGAAAAATAGATTCAAAACTCCTTGTTACAAATCAAACTTTACTCAAAGTTCCAGTTAATTGGGAAGTTCTGTCAGACACAACTAATGATGAGTTAGATATTTCGCAACCCTATTCTGAGGATCCCACACAGTGGCTTTTTCACGGTTACCCTGATAATTCAGTTCAACCACTACAAGTGGCATTATCCCGTTTACTTGGCTATCGTTGGCCAGGAGAGTATGATGCTGAAATGGAAATATCAGATGAAGCAAGGGAATTTATTGGGAAGATTAAAAAGTTCGATCATTTATCGGACAATGATGGCATTATCTGTATTCCTTCAGTCAATAAAGAAGAAACAGCAGCCAACCGGTTGCGTGATTACATGAAGGAAATATTCGGTGAAAAATGGAACAATAATACAATTCAGTTATTGCTTGAAAAGGAAAATGCCAGATCCTCAAACCTGGAAAGCTGGCTTCGCAATGAATTTTTCATTCAGCATTGCAAGGTATTCCATAACCGTCCTTTTATCTGGCACATCTGGGATGGGCGAAATGATGGTTTTTCTGCATTGGTGAATTACCACAAACTCAACAAAGAAAATCTTACCAAGCTGATCTATACCTACCTGGGCGATTGGATACGGATGTGTGAAACTAAGAAAAGAGCCGGGGAGAGCGGTGCAGAAGGTTTATTGAGCGCAGCACAAAAACTGAAAGAGAAGCTGGAATTGATCCTTGAAGGAGAGAAACCCTACGATATATTCGTCAGATGGAAACCTTTGGAACAACAACCCATAGGCTGGGATCCGGATCTGAACGATGGTGTTCGTTTAAATATCAGACCATTTATTGAAGCAGATGTCCTGCGCAAGAAACCTAATATTAAATGGGGTATTGACAGGGGGAAAAATCCAAAAGGAACACCATGGGGTGAAATACGTGATAATGACAGGCATTTAACACTGGCTGAGAAAAGGGCAGCAAGAGAAAAATTACATTAATAATTTCTATGTGGATAAGCTATAACATTCATAAAGACATAATGTTACGCACATAATTCGAATAAAGTTAATATCATCTATACAATGAACAATCCGTTTAAAATTTCATCTGAAAAATTAAAGGAATTACGTTCTGGATATTCTGCATGGCTTAAATCAGATCCAAAGGAAGAAAAGTATCCTGCAACAATCCGGGAACAATCAAAGAAAATTAAGGACGAATTTCTGAACCAGGAAGTCCTGTCACGTATGAGTGATGATGATCTTTATGAAAAGATTTTCAAGTATTCCAGAAAATTAGAAGGGCCTGTTCACATGAGATTGGGCGAGCCACGATTAAGGGGAGACCTGAAGGAAATCAAGCGAAACTTAATTTATGTCATGACCTCAGAGGATTCACCCTTTATGGTGGCTCAGAACATTCTTGACGGTGAATACAAGATTGAAGTTTTTGCCAAAGCATTCTGGACTCCTATCTTCCAAGCACAATTTCCGGGTGTACTCCCTAATTGGAATAATAAAACAGAAAAATTCTTTAAAAAATTCAATATTAATCTTTCAACATCAAAATTATCGATATCAGAGAAATATCGGATTATTTCAGAAGCCTTTACTTTCCTTTCAGAATTAATAGAGGGCCATGATTTTTATACTATTAATCACTTGATGCATTACGGAACCGTAATTCCTGAAGGCATCCAACTTATAAATGAAATAACTGGCACTAAAACTTCTGACCCTGTAAGCGAGATGGTCAGGAAGTATAAGGTTCAGATCCGAAACAAAGGACTAAAAGATGAATTGTATAAGTGGGAATTACTGAAAAAGTATAATGGACGACCAGATATTGAATCAAATGACTTTTAGATCGGAAGAGCGTCGTGTAGGGAAAGAGTGTAGATCTAGGAGGGCG
>CALBTS010000761.1 GCA_937968035.1 uncultured Methanomethylovorans sp. | reverse complement strand
TCCGGAGTTGTAGGAAGAACCTTCCCTGGCTAGCTTAGCCAGTATGCCTAATTGAACTATTTCAAATACGATATCAAGAACTGTATTAACAAGATCACCTGTAACTGGGACCTGGGCTATGGTAAGGTCTGTGCCTATGTTGGCCAAAGCAAGGAGGATGAAACCGATAACCAGGTTCCTCATTTTCTTTTCCTGAGCAAGCATTCTTAACAAACCGATCTTATTCATATTTACACCCATGATGATTGTTCACAGAGAGGGACAAAATGATGCGGACCTGCAAAATAAGGTGGATCTAACAGAACATTTCGATAAGATTTATACACCATACTTTATAATGCCTTCTTCTTCATGGAAGAGCCTGGAGCTCCATAACCCATAATAATTGCTGATCTCATCCATAATGTATTTCGCGATCAATAAGGAATCCTCTTCCAGTTTCCAGGAATCCCACTGTCTTTCTACAAGGACTTCTTCAGAATCACATTTTATTTGTTCTGCATATTCATTTTCTCCATTTGTTAAAATGGAATTTGCACAGTTGAAGATCTTTACCATGATCTTTACGTTACCAATATAGTTGATCTTGGAATAGAACGTTGATGTGAACCTGATGGTTTGCAACAGGTTGCAAGCAAGCAGCTCGTCATCAAATCTTTTAACAGAATTTGCCTTAAAGAAACTACCGCAGATTTTCATTGAATGGACCAATCCATTCCTATGGATCTCAACTTTATTACTGGCATTGCGAAGAGGATCTTCATCATCCCATTTAATACCAAATTTTGAGGGTCTGATGGAATATGACAGATAGCTTGTACAATCTTCCACCTTGTCAGAATGCAGTTCCATAAGTTCATGGCCGAACTTGGGAGAGGGTTCGAACATTTGTCCATCGATCTTTAAAGGAGTTATGACCACATGACCTTCAATTCCGTGTAATTGCAGTTCATGGGGGAGCTTGTTCTGACTGAAATATATGGCTTCATCAATATATCTTTCAAGCTTGCTTGTCCCAAAAAAACGCGATTGATACAACCATTCCACTTCATTTTCATCCATGGGAGTGGCGGAGAAATTATACCTCTTATAGTATCGCTTGTCCTGGTTGTTATAATAGGGTTTACTTTGCCCTTCGGGAATATGAACTAATAATATAACTCTGTCAGTGTCCGGAATAGGTATCTTTTTTATCTGAACGCTTACCCTGGGCACTATGTTGCCAAGAATGATCTGTTCCAATCGTTCCTTATTGAGATCACCATCGATCCCATTGATAGACTGGGGATGCCCCCCTTTTCCTGTTTCCATCACACCATATACAAGATAACCCCCTTTGGTATTGGAAAATGCAGTGACCTGTTTTATGATGCTGTAATCATTAAGTTGCTGTTTATAGTCCAGGATCATTGATTCTTCTATCTGCTCATCGGACAACTTCTGAATATCATCAAAAGTAACATCAGAAAATGGTTTATCGAACAGCATATAGCATCAGCGAATCCTGTAATTGAGTTAGATTTAAGTGATCTGTCAACCAGATAAATTTATGGGTTTAGAGAAGTCCATGTCCTTTTCAGTGTTGGTGATCTGCAGATAAACCGATAACCAGGAACTACCATAAAAATATAATACTACTTAGATCATAAAACAAGCTGAATAGATATCCAGGAGATAAATGAACTGTGCCAGGCGGAAAAACCCATGAGCTGATAAACATTACAGCGCTGGTGTCCATATTGACAGTAGTATATTATCTGTCAACGTGGCCGGAAACTGGAGCATTCGCAAGACATCCGGACATTAATGAGGTAATTGCCTTTTCTGTTTCCTACATATTCGCAACGTTCTACCTGAGCCCGGACCTTGATACAAAAAGCAGGCCTTACAAAAGATGGAAGATGCTCAGGATACTCTGGTGGCCCTACAGGATAATATTCAAACACAGGGGTTTCTCCCATAACATGATCCTCGGCCCTCTTACCATTCTACTGTACCTTACAGTAATAGTACTTGCATTACTCCTGCTTTCAGGTGTCGGACTGCAGAATATCCCTATAAGGATAGTTATTGCCGCCACTACAGGTATAGTCCTGTCAGTAGAGATCCATATAATATCAGACAGGTTTTTCTCAAAGGTAAAGAGTATTTTGTGAGACCTATTGCAGCGAAAGCAGAGGGTCCAAAGTGACTCCCAATGATTATATTTGAGAAATCATTGCAATTATCTATAAATAACAACAAACCATGTATCCACAAGTTCTTAATAAAGGTGTGTGATCAGATAAAAAAACCATTACTTGACGTCTTGTTCATGTCTGGCAAGAGAAAGAAAGTACTCTTGTTATTGCAAGATGGACCAAAGGGAATGGATTATTTGCTCAAGTCTCTGGATACAACAAGGCCAGCGTTACTTCCGCAGATGAGAGTGCTGGAAGATAGTTATCTTATCATTCATTATAACGACAGTTATGAATTGACTACCATTGGAAAGATCTTAGTTGAGGAGATCGTGCCTTTATTAAACACCTTGGAGGTCTTTGATGTTGACATAGATTACTGGGGAAACCATAAACTCATGTTCGCACCGAGATCCCTTTTGTCCAGGCTCCGCGAAATAAAGGGCTGCAAAGTGATAGAACCCAATTTAGTGAACATATATGAGGCGAATAAAGATTTTATTGAAACCTGTGCCACGTCTAAGGACCTGTTCTTTATCTTGACTTTTGCACATCCTGTTTTTACCACGCTCAGCTCCCAATTCATTGCTAACGGTTCAAATATTGAAATTATTATCAATGCGGACCTGTTACAAAAATTCAAAGCAAATTGGAAGAAAGAAGTTCAGGGTTACATTGACAGTGAGAAGGTCAAATTTTACCTTTACCCAAATGACATTGAATTGGGAACATTTGCTCAGAATGACCACTGTTTTGTGTTAAGGATGCTATCAAATAACAAAACATATGACTACAGTCAACTGTTTTGTAACGGACCCGATGCACTCAAATGGGGAAGAGAGCTATTTGATTTTTATTTGAAGGACTCCATACCAATAACCGAAATCTAGCTCTTGTCCAATCTTACAGGCGCAGGGAATGCAGTCGTTTACAATCTCCCTGGCCCGATCAAAGGTATGGTTCAGGTCTGGTTCACAGCCTCTCCTACTGTTTCTTTGGTCTTGTTGACCACCTGTGCAACTGTCTGGTTCAGATTCTCTGCTACGGCCACCTTTGTCTGGTTAATGGTCTGGTTCACAGCACTCCCTACAACCTCTTTTGTTTCATTGACAGCCATTCCCACGGTCTGATTTATAGCCTGCCCTGCGGCTTCTTTGGTCTGATTCACAGCCTTGCCTACGGTCTGGTTTATATTTTGTCCTACCGTTTCTTTAGTCTGGTTTATTTTCTCTCCCACGGTCTGTTCTACGGTCTTGTCCGTACATCCGGAGATCGCCACTATGCCTGCAACCAACAATCCCATTAATAATAACTTAAGCATTTTCTGCAAAATCATCACCTGTTCTGTTCCTAATTGTATTCCGGAATAAATGAACCTGTTGTTCCCATCTTGTATGTATGCTGAAGAAAGATCTTATTGGAATGGAATTCCAATAATCCTCCTGATCACGCTCCCAATAACCGAAAACAAGGGTCATCGCCCCGCATTCTGATAACTTCCAGATGCCTGAGAATGATTTGCCGGAATGGTTTTCCCCCGGGCAAGAGACATGAATATACCCGCAATACAAAAGACAGTGAACAGAATAAATGCATAGTGCAGACTTGTAATGAACTGAGGATGATATTCGGGCGTGATCTCCACCGGGCCGGTAACAACTGCAAAGATCATCATAGCAATACCCATTGAAAGCATCTGTCCAAGCAGCCGCATGGTTCCGTTCATCCCGGATGCCACACCATAGAACCTCTTATCTACCGAACTCATGATCACATTCGTGTTCGGGGAAGAGAAGAGACCGAAACCGATGCCAAGCACCACAAGAATTCCGATCATGTACAAGACAGGTGTCGTTTCTGAAAGGAAGGTCAGGAAAAAGAGACCGATCGCCGTAAGGGCCATTCCTGCGGATGCAATGAGACGGGGTTCGATACTGTCGGAAAGCTTACCGGCGAGAGGAGAGACCATGGCCTGAAAAACCGGCTGAGCTATCAGAATAAATCCGGCATGTTCAGGTGTGAAACCCTTGGTGTACTGCAGATCAAGACTCAGGAGAAAGGTCACTGCGTAGGTCGCACTGTAATTGATGAGCGCGGAAAGGTTGGAAAGAGCAAAAACGCGGTTCTTTGTAAGAAGACTGATATCAAGGACCGGGGAAGGTATGCGCATCTCATACCGGATAAAGATGATCGTTCCGATAATTCCCACTGCTATAAGAGAAGCACCCTTTATATCCGGAAGTACAGAAAAGCCATACATAAGTGAAACTATTGCCATACCGTAGATAACAGACCCTGTCAGATCGAATTTATCTCCCCGGCATTCCGCCCAATCACCTTTAAGTTTCCAGAGGATGAGAAGGATCGCCGCAAGACCTATAGGGACATTTAC
>CALBTS010000760.1 GCA_937968035.1 uncultured Methanomethylovorans sp. | reverse complement strand
GACCACCGAGATCTACACTCTTTCCCTACACGACGCTCTTCCGATCTTAATCTAGGCGAGTTATGTTCTGTTTTGATATTGGTATCCCAATCTGGTGGCATTGGTCTATCGTGTAGTCAATCAGGAATGATTTAACCAGAGAGCAGGTGAAATCACTTATCCTGTCTTTTGAAATTCCCTCCACCATTATTTGAACCTGCTCGAAGTGATTAAAACCATGTGATCTGATTTTGGGGATTGTATTGTAGAGTGAGAGAATACTTCGAGATGTAGATGAGGATATTTGTTTTCCTGTCCTAGACTTTGATAATCCCAAACCGACTTCGTTACATTCGGACATTGCTGTTAACAACGATATTGCCTCATCCTCTTTGCCTTTAACAAACAACTCTCCGATTCTGTTGAAAGTACTGATAATTTGTGTATGCAAGGCATTATCTTGTTGAGATGGGCTCTTCCAAAGTAAAAATGGATCGACGTATAAAGGAATATCTTCATCTAAAAAGGGTATAGCAAAGTCGACCTCATTCTGAAGCAATGAGACATTGTAATGGTCTGAGATTCTTGGTCTAATAAAACTCATTTGCCATCCTAGCACAAATTGATCGAATCTTATCTTCAATTAACTGCATCATCAGGCCCTAATCAACTCGTTTGTCTTCATCTTCTTTGAACGATATGTCCTACCAAGAGAGTCCTTTACTTTGAATTGGACATAACCATGATCATAATCATCCCTCACGACTTTTAGTAAATCTTCGGAAACCTCAACATAATAGGATGTTTTCTTACCTGGTGTTAACTCCACAGGTGATGATGAACTCTCTCTGTAATTGTAGTTTATTGCATAGCGTGTTTGCTTAGAGAACATATTTTGGGAAACACAAAACACTGGCTCATAATTGTATTTAGGAAATTTCGATGCATTGATAACATCAATATACACTACTTTTTGAGATACTCCTGCACCAGCAACAAATCCCCCAAAGGCATTGATTTTAAGAACATGCCTATCGTTCATTATCTGCTTGATAATGTTCCATATCAGACTTGTGAAAGCTATGATCACAGCAACAATGGATATCATTAAGCTCGTGTCACTCATAAAAACCTCTTTTCTTAGAACAGAGTCTCTTTCCGTATTGTAACAAGTTCATGCTAAGGCAGATTGTGTCAATTGCAAAAATCTCCATCCCATATAACTGCGAATATTTGATGCCATAAGTACCCCATCACTGCGGACAATACCCGAAAATATCGGTTGACGAATTGGGAAGGTTTCGAAAAGTATAAATCAGCGATGGTTTGTAGTAAAAAATGTCCAATCCTTAGAACCTATACCATTGCCAGTAATGATGTTAGGAGAGATCATGAATGAGATGACTGATCGTTGGCTATCGGTGAAAGAGATATGCTCATATATGGGCGTAAGCAGTGACACGGTTTATCGGTGGGTAGAAACACACGAAATGCCTGTTCATCGAATGGGGCGTTTGTTCAAATTCAAGATCTCTGAGATTGATGCCTGGGTCAAGGCTGGTGGAGCAAGCCGTAAACAGCCAGAAGACAAATCGAAATGACTGAGATCATTGATAAGCTTAGATCAGCAATTGAATCGATTGAAGCGCAATACCATCGTCTGATCATTCTTGTGAATTGCGAAGATGCAGGTAAACAGGATGTCCTGGACAAGTGGGAATATAGTCTTGAGATAAAGCCAATAAACCTCAATCTTGAGCTATCTTCCAGGCTGCTTGAATTCAGCATCAAACAAAGACCAT
>CALBTS010000759.1 GCA_937968035.1 uncultured Methanomethylovorans sp. | reverse complement strand
ACAAAATTCTATCACCGCTATCAGTAGTTAATATAATAACATTAAAGCACAGGATCTCGATGTATATATATCTGATATATGAAACATCGAAATAGAATTATAATTGGATTTATTCTTATATTTATCCTTCTGGCATGCCATGAACACTGCCACCAAAAGCAAAAGATAATAAATCCAGTCGTATTTCACATGCATGATAGATATGAAGATATTAGGCATCTCCGCAAGCCCCGTCAAAGGTGGCAACAACGACAAGCTGATAGATAAGGTACTTGGGATCGCAAAAAGCCGGGGCTTTGAAGTTGATAGTGTGCTTATGTCATCATCAAAGATAGCGCCATGCACCGCATGTGGGATATGCAGGGACGAGGATATGTGCCCCATTGATGATGATATGCAAGAAGTGTACAGGAAACTGAAAGAAACAGACGCCATCATCGTTTCATCTCCGGTATATTTCGGCTCAGTTACGGCCCAGGTCAAAGCCTTGTTCGACCGCAGTGTACTGCACAGGAGACAGGGGTTCCAGTTAAAGAACAAAGTAGGTGCAGCCTTAGCAGTGGGAGGATCACGCAACGGCGGGCAGGAAAAGACCATCCAGACAATCCATGACTGGATGCACATACATGGAATGATCGTAGTAGGTGATGGGGGACACTTCGGAGGTATTCTGCAAAAGCCTGCCCTTGAAGATGCAGAAGGCATGCAGACAGCCATTGACACCATCAACAAAATGTGCGATGTGCTGGAAAGAATGAAGTAACATAATTTTTGCTTATTCTGGTTTTGTAGAAATCGTCATGCTACAATCTCACCTGTAGGCAGATGCAACCACAGAGTTCACGGAGATGGATAACTATTCTCATTCTCTGTGTTCTCTGTGAACTCAGTGGTTAAAACATAATGTGCATGTTTTCTATAGAGCCTATTTTTATTTTCCAGACCTCTTGTGCTGCCACAGCAAACTATTTCAGCCATACACTCCAATAAAAAAATAAGAACAACTATTTTATGGTGTGGAAAATGGGAGTGAACACGAACAAGGAAGAACACACGAGTGGAGAGTTTACACCTTCACCGGATCTTGCAAGGAATGCAAATATCAACGACACTGATATCTATCAGAAAGCAGCCCGGGACCTGGAAGGATTCTGGGATGAACTTGCACATGATATTCACTGGTTCAGGAAATGGGATAAAGTACTTGACTGGCAGCCACCCCATGCACAATGGTTCGCAGGGGGAAAACTTAACGCCTGCTACAACTGCCTGGATGTACACATGGAAAAAAGGGCTGACAAGACAGCCATCATCTGGGAAGGGGAGATGGGAGATTTCAGGAAATATACATACAGGCAACTTCTGGAAGAAACCTGCCGCTGTGCCAATGCCCTGAAAAAACTGGGCGTAAGAAAAGGGGATATTGTAACCATTTACCTGCCCATGATACCGGAAGTTGTGATCTCCATGCTGGCCTGTGCAAGGATAGGCGCACCCCACAATGTGGTCTTTGCAGCTTTCTCCGGTGAAGCCCTCTTCACCAGAATAGGAGATTCCCATAGCAGGTTCATCATCACCTGTGACGGATATTACCGCAGGGGCAGTGTGGTGGAACAGAAAAAGAAGAGCGACAGAGGTGCACAGATGTGCCAGTGCATCGAAAAGGTGCTCGTGGTAAAGCAGGCAGGCAATGAGATGGAACTGTATCCAGAGAGGGATCTGTGGTGGCACGAACTAATAGAAAACGAAAGCTCTGTGTGCGAGGCCGAACCTATGGACGCAGAGGACATGCTCTTTCTGATGTACACCAGCGGTACCACCGGCAGGCCCAAAGGCATTGTACATACCACCGGCGGCTATATGGTAGGCACGCATATCACAACTAAATGGATATTCGACCTCAAGGAAGATGACATTTACTGGTGCACAGCTGACTGCGGCTGGATCACTGGCCATTCATATCTCGTATACGGACCTCTATCCAATGGTGCCACGCTGCTAATGTATGAAGGAGCACCTGATTTTTCGGAGAAGGACAGATGGTGGGACCTTATCGAAAGGCACAAAGTGACCATACTCTACACCGCACCTACAGCCATCAGGACTTTCATGAAATGGGGTGCGGAATGGCCGGAAAAGCATGATCTTTCCACCCTGCGCCTGCTGGGAAGCGTGGGAGAGGCCATCAATCCGGGAGCATGGCTCTGGTACCATGAGCATATCGGACATGGGAGATGTCCCATTGTCGATACCTGGTGGCAGACAGAAACAGGCATGGTGCTCATTACTCCCTTGCCTGGTATCACCACACTCAAGCCCGGCAGCGCTACAAGACCCTTCCCGGGGATCGAGGCAGTTGTTCTCGATGAAGCAGGCAATGAAGTGTCCAGAGGAACGGATGGCCTGCTGGCGATAAAAAAACCCTGGCCCAGCATGGTACGTACCATATTCAACGACGAGGCACGGTTCAAAGAGACATACTGGAGCAAATGGGATGGGAAGACCTATTTTGCAGGGGATGGCGCAAAACAGGATGATGATGGTTATTTCTGGATAACCGGACGTGTGGATGATGTCATTAAAGTGGCTGCACACCGGATAGGCACTGCAGAAGTAGAAAGCATATTGGTATCACACCCCGCAGTCGCAGAATCGGCTGTTGTGGGAAAGCTGGACGAGCTCAAAGGAGAGGTTATCTATTGTTACGTCATACTTCGTTCAGGAGTGGAAGCCACTGAAGAACTCAGGAAAGAACTGGTCAACCATGTGGCTCTGAACATTGGCCCTATTGCAAGACCAAAACAGATCATATTCACAGATGAACTTCCTAAGACAAGGAGCGGTAAGATAATGCGCCGTGTGCTCAAGGCCATTGTCAATGAAGGGAATACTGGTGATGTGACAACGCTGCAGAATCCAGACATTGTAGAAATACTCAGGCAGAGGACAAAAGAAGTAGAAAATGCGTGACGGAATAAGGACTTATTTTATAAGTCCCATTTCCGAAATCAAGCCCTCAAGATCCACATACTCTTTGATGAGGTCTACGATCCTTTTTATTTTCACTTCCTGTTTTATCCGTGCATGTCCAATGAGGTTCTCCATCTTTTCGATGGTGCTCATGGTATCGCCCCTGACAAGAACTACAGGAATATTGGCCTCTTCTGCACTCCCCAATACCGCTCCACTGGGACGCAGATTACCTGTAAGCACCAGACACTTTACTTTGGCCTCAATGGCAGCCATCTGTATATCAGAACGATCGCCACCTGTGATCACAGCTGCGTTTGGCATACGTCTGAAGTATTTTATAGCTGAACCAACTTCCATGGCTCCCACCAGATAGTGCTCCACCAGATCTTCCATATGGCTTGCACCCACCAGCACCTCTGCATTAAGATCCTCTACGATCTCAGCTACTGATACAGAGCGCAGCATATGGTCTTCCGGAATTACTCCGAACACCTTAATGCCTTTTTTCTCAAGGAAAGGTACTACCAGATGGGAAACTTGTTCCAGTTTATCCGGTGAGACCTCATTAAGTATTATACCTGCAAGGATCTCTGTGTTCTGGATTATACGCAGATCACACAGGATCCGGTCAACAGCCTGGGCAGAATCATATCTTGTGATGAGCAATATCTTAGTATCAAGCTTAGTGGCTACCTCCGGGTCGGAGAGATTGTACATAGCTCCTCCGCCTATGCCGCCGGCTCCTTCAAGTAGCACAACATCCCTGCCCTTTGACACTTTTTCATAAGCTTCCTTCAATCTCGAATCGAGTCCTTTCTCCACTCCCATGAGAGCATCATCCGTGAGGTTCTCCGTAAGCAAAATGGGAGTAATGGAACTCATATCGTCCTGTAATCCCAATAACTTCCTTATGCCCTGAGCATCCTCATCTGCAAGTGATCCATTGACATCTATGAGCAAATTGCCAATGGGCTTCATGTATCCTACTTTGTAACCCCTCTCTTTAAGGAGCACTCCAATACCCAGGCACAGAGAACTTTTTCCTGAGTACTGTTCCGATGAACTTACCAGCATTGAAGCCATGATCTCCCTCCTAATACACTTTAACAGCAACTATTCGATTACTTTTTATTAAGATAATCTAACACCATATTCTTATTCGTTCTTTAAAGTCATCCTGACATCCATGGCAAGGCAGCCTTTGCCTTCGGGCATGACCATAAGAGGATTTATCTCAAATTCCGTCAGGCATGGGAAGTCCATCACAAGCTGTGACACCTTGAGCAAAGTATCGATCATAGCCTTGATATCTGAAGGTGTTTCACCTCTTACGCCAGCTATCAGTGGATATGTCTTGATAGAAGCTATCATGTGCTGAGCTTCCTTATCGTTTATAGGGGCTACAGCAAAAGATACATCCTTGAGGAATTCTACATATACACCCCCCAACCCGAACATCAGAAGCGGACCAAACTGAGGGTCACGGTCCATGCCTATGATCACCTCTTTACCACCTGTGACCATCTGCTGCACCTGCACACCTGTTATCTGGGCATTGGGCATGTAATGTTTAACATCCGACATCATGGTCAGATAGGCACGTTCCACATCCTCTGCATTCCTCAGATTGAGCTTGATACCACCTACATCCGTCTTATGGGAAATATCAGGAGATATGATCTTCATCACTACCGGGTAACCCATTTCCTCGCATGCATGGATAGCTTCGGACAGATTAGCTGCCATTCTCGACCTTACCACGGGGATCCCATAAGCTTCAAGCAGTCCCATGGATTCAAGACCCAGAGTTCTCCTTCCGCTGGCAATAGCATCATCTATGATCTTTTGTGCGGCTTCCCTGTCAGATGCCATCAAATGTGGCGCATTGTATTCCTTTACCTTTATGGAACTGTGATCACACAATGCTTTCAGGCTGGCAACTGCCCTTTCGGAAGAAGGATAATTCGGTATGCCATGCTTGTTCAAAAGTTCCTCGCCTGCAGCAATGCGCGTTCCACCTGCGAGGTTGCACAGGATGGGCTTGTCCGAAGTCTTGATAATTTTGATCAGAGACTGGGCGATAGCAGGCACATCGGTCATAGCCTGAGGAGAAACAAGTACGATTATACCGTCCACATTAGGATCGGCCAAAAGAACTTCTAAAGCGTGTTCATACAACTGTGGGCCGGCATCTCCCAGCACATCCACTGGATTGTACAGACCAGCTGCTTCGGGAAGTTTCTCCCTCAATCTAGTAATGGTCTCTTCCTCAAAAGAGGTTATTGAAAGACCGATGCTATAGCACGCATCAGCAGTAAGTATACCGAGTCCTCCTGCATTGGTGAGAATTGCAACTTTTCTGCCCCGTGGCAAAGGATATGTGGAAAAAGCCCTGCTGTAGTCCAGCATCTCTTCCAGAGAATCGGCCCTTATAA
>CALBTS010000758.1 GCA_937968035.1 uncultured Methanomethylovorans sp. | reverse complement strand
ACACCACATCAGGAGTCAAGACAGCAGTCATACCAAATGCCGCAGGTTGCGACAGCACAATTACCATTAACCTTACGATCAATACTGTTGATGTTTCTGTAGCTCAAAACGGAATAATTCTTACGGCAAATGCAACAGGGGCATTGTACCAATGGTTGGATTGCAACAATGGTTATTCTGTTATTATCGGGGAGACAGGCCAGTCTTTTAGTGCAACAAAAAATGGAAGCTATGCTGTCAGGGTAACTCAAAACAATTGTCCGGATACTTCTGCCTGCTATGCAGTTACAACGGTTGGAATATTGGAAAACACTTTCAGCAATGAAATAAGAGTTTATCCGAATCCAACAGATGGCATCATGAAAATTGATTTAGGCGAATCCCTGCCTGAATCTGTTGTTAGTCTGAATGATGTAAACGGCAGATTAATATGGCAATCAACTTATAAAAACACTCAAATGCTTGAACTGAATTTAACTGTTCATCCAGGCATCTATTTATTGACTATCAATTCGGGAAACAGAAAAGCAACTATAAGGCTAATAAAGAATTAACGTCTCCTGACACATGGCATTGTGAGTAAGCATCCGGCCTGCTGCATGTTGACAGCGGCCTGAACATGGGTTATATTGGCGCGGTCAGGTTTCATTACTACTCTGGTGGATTGTTTGATTTTTTGTAATAAGCAGATGGAGTGTTCAACGTTTTCCAACAATCTCCAAAAATTATTGGATCTCCAATGGAGTATTATCTAATTTGAAACTGTACGGATGGTGAGGGAGCCTGACCCCTCGGTGATACCGGTGGGGCAGTCGGGCTGGCAGATGATAAGAGCTGCCATGGACGAGGTCCTCGCCGCCAGACCTCCGGCGGCTACGCACGGATAATCAATGTCATCACCGTTGAACCCACCCTCCTCGCGCAGATTCGGCCGGGAGACAAAATCCGTTTCAGGGAGATTTCAATGGATATTGCACAGCATCTTGACCTTGAAAGAAATAGCCATTTGTCTAACCGGGATTAAACAACTCATTCCTGATCCGGAGAAAAAATGCCTTTTGGAGTTCTGAAGAGTTGCTGTGCAAAGCAAATGCCCATTAGCCAGTAAGCTCGTAATCTGCCACTTATCAAGCTTAGGTTTATTTGACTTTTACTTTTTGCGAGTGTAACTTTGATATTAAATGATGATCGATGAAAAGAAAACTCACTTTTCTAAAATGTGTCATTATCATCACAATGTGCACTATAACATGCAACGTTAATGCACAAAAGGTCTCTCTCGACTCACTGGATTCTGCCCAGCTTAGGCAAGATATGGCCAAGGCTGTCAAATTAAGAAATACAGGAAGGGCGATGGTTTTAGTTCCACCAGTTTTGGGAGTCATTTCCGGACTGGGAATTATGTTTCCAGAAGATGAATCCGAACAGGATATGGGAGATGTCTTTAATGTTCTATTATTTTATACTATAGTAGCTACCGCCATTCCTTTAATGACAACCGGAGCCGTTTTATGGGTTACCGGAGGTACAAGGATTAACAATATTAATATAGCCCTCAAAAAGTTCGATATGATACCTGAAAACTCGATGGCATTAGGGGTAGGTATAACCTTAAATCTTCGATTCTGAGGGATCTCATATTCATATCTGCTCCAAAATCAACTTAGGCTTCTGGTTAACTTCAATATCCGATACTGAGACAGTAATAAGTTAGGGTTTGCTGAGAAAGTCGGATTATTCTGGCATTAGGTTGATAATCAACAT
>CALBTS010000757.1 GCA_937968035.1 uncultured Methanomethylovorans sp. | reverse complement strand
CAGTTCCAACTTCCTGTGTAGTTGCTTCAATAGCATCTTTTGAGATGCCTTTCAGATGGTCCCTTATTTCGGTCAGGAATATATCTCCATATTTCTGCAGCTTGTATTCTCCCACACCTGTGATCTCCAGCAGTTCTTTTTCATTCAGGGGTATCTGGGTTGCCATCTGTTTCAGGCTCGTATCTGCAAATACGATATAAGGCGGAACTCCCTCTTTGTTTGCGATCTTTTTGCGCAGTTCCTTTAACCTTGAGAGCAGCTCATTATCAATTCTATTGATAGTTCCAATTTGTTTCTTTGTTACATATTCGGTATCTATCTCTTTCACTCTCGCAAGATCCATTGGATGATCACTTGCTTTGGATTTTTTCAGTTTATCGGTCGCTATTTGCTTACCCGGAGCCAGAAGAGGATCGTTGCTTGATTCCAATTGCATTATCTCTACAGTTCTTTTCCCTGCAATGACCTGTTCGCTACCTTTGTCGAGTTTGAGCAAAGGATATCTGGAACCTTCGAGCCTTAATATTCCCAGACGGACCAGTTCTCTTGCGATATCTGCCCACCTGTCCTTTGGAAGATAAGTGCCCATCTCATAACTATCCAGCCGTTGGTGTCCTTTTTCTTTTATCTTTTTGCTATTTGAGCCGGTAAGTATCTCCGTTACATGTGTGATACCATACCTTTGGCCTACTTCTTTCACGCATTTGATGAGCAGCTTTGCTTCTTCCGTAGCATCAGTTATTTTCACAGGCTGCAGGCATACATCACATCCCCCGCAGTTCTCCTCTTGCAGCTCTTCACCAAAATAACGTAGCAGCATTCTTCTTCTGCATACCGTGCTCTGGCAATAGTCCATTACCTCTTTGAGTTTTGATCTGGCTGCCTCGCGCTCTTCGCTTTTCGCTATCTGGTCAATGAAATAATCTATCTTGTACTTGTCACCGCGGCTGAAAAAGAGTATGCATTCGCATTCAAGGCCATCCCTGCCACCTCTTCCCGTTTCCTGGTAATAGCTTTCAAGATTGCGCGGCAGGTCGTAGTGTATCACGAAACGTACGTTGGGTTTGTCTATCCCCATACCAAAAGCAATGGTAGCAACGATGATCTCCACATCATCCTTTATGAATATATCCTGGTTCCTGCTCCTTGCAGCATCGGAAAGCCCTGCATGATAAGGCAGGGCATTGAAACCGCTTTTACGCAATTTCCCGGTTAGTTCATCTACGGTCTTGCGGCTCTGGCAGTATATTATCCCGCTTTTGTCTTTTCTGTCCCGCAGGAATTCTACTATCTGTTCATAGGTATCTTTCTTTGGTCTGACCTGGTACAGGAGGTTTTTACGGTTGAAACTGGCTACGTATGTATTACAGCCTTCAATGTGCAGCTGGGATATAGTGTCTTCCCGCACCCTGGGAGTGGCGGTCGCTGTAAGTGCTATGATAGGGATGTGCGGATACTTTCTTTTAAGGATGCTCAGCTTCCTGTACTCAGGTCTGAAATCATGTCCCCACTCAGAGATGCAATGGCTTTCGTCTATGGCGAACAGGTTGACCTTTATTCTGTCGAACAATGCCAATGTACTGGACAAGGTAAGCCTTTCAGGAGCAACGTACAGCATTTTGAGAAGGTTCTTTTCAAGCTCCTGCTTTATCTGGTTGCTTTCCTTATAACTCAACGTACTGTTCAGGTATGCGGCTTCTACACCATTGGCCCTGAGCGTGTCTACCTGATCCTTCATAAGAGAAATGAGGGGTGACACTACTACAGTGACACCATTCATCAGAAGTGCAGGTAACTGGTAACAGAGGGACTTTCCTCCTCCGGTGGGCATCAGCACAAAAACATCTTTTCCCTCCAGGACATCTTTTATAATATCTTCCTGCAGGGGTCTGAACGTATCGTATCCGAAGTACTTGCTTAATGTCCGGTGCATCGCTCTACAGTTAACATTGGCTGTATATAACTATAGTTGATGACATGATTATAATTGAAGATCATTCCGCAAGAATTTAAATATCACATCGACAGCATTAAATCATATATCTGTAATAATCCGCTCAATCACTGATCCATTCTTTATGATTTATCAATATGTGATATATGGAGCAATCCTATGGTTAAAGTTGACAGATTCATTCCTCAGAGTATAGAGAAGATAAAGGAACAGATCTCCGGCCCTGCCATTATAGCTCTTTCAGGTGGTGTTGACAGCTCTGTGTGTGCTGTACTTGCACATCGTGCAATAGGGGAGTTATTGTTCCCAATCTATATCGATACTGGGCTCATGCGCAAAGGAGAAACTCAGAGAATAAAGGAGATATTCTCCGATATGAACTTACAGGTCGTAGATGGCAGAGAGCGTTTCCTGGAAGCTCTGAAAGGCATAGATGATCCGGAACTAAAGCGCAAAGCTGTCGGTGAAACGTTCATCAGGGTATTTGAAGAAGAGGCACGGCTGCTTAAAGCAGAGTTCCTCATTCAGGGAACCATTTATCCTGACAGGATAGAATCCGAGGGCGGCATAAAATCCCATCACAATGTAGGTGGTCTGCCTTCGATAATGGATTTCAGGTCCATTGTAGAACCTCTGGAGGACCTTTATAAGGACGAGGTAAGGGAAGTTGCCAGGGCACTTGGCCTGCCTCATGAGATATCTGAACGGATGCCCTTCCCCGGGCCAGGACTTTCGGTCCGTATAGTGGGTGAGGTCACTGAGGAAAAGGTCGAGGCAGTGAGGGAAGCCAATGCCATAGTAGAGGAAGAACTTCTGGAAAGGTTCCATCCCTGGCAGACATTCGCTGCCATAGTGGGCAAAGGCACTGGTGTCAAAGGTGACCAGAGAGTGCATGGCTGGATAGTTGCAGTACGTGCTGTCGGTTCCCGTGACGGTATGACCGCAGAGGCCATGGAACTGCCCTGGGATGTGCTAAAGCGCATCGAGTCGCGCATCACAGGCGAGATCCCATCTGTTGCAAGAGTTGTGTATGATCTGTCTCCGAAACCCCCGGCAACCATCGAGTTTGAGTAAATGTCACTGAATACTACAGTTCTTGAGATACGTCAGAGGCAGCGGATAAAGCCGACACCTCTGGATATGCCCTCTGCAGTGTGGACCGGCAAGGACCATGTGGATGGGAATGTGGAGAATACCCTTACCATGATCTTCCGCACTTCCGGGTGCTGGTGGGGTAAGGTCGGAGGCTGCACCATGTGTGGTTACGTGTACGACAGTGCGCATACTTCTCCTTCTGCAGACGATCTTGTTTCCCAGTTCCGGAAAGCCATGGTTAAAGCTTCAAAGTTTGACAGGTTCATGGTCAAGATATTTACCTCAGGTAGTTTCCTTGATGAAAAGGAAGTGCCGGCTGATGCTCTCTCTAAGATACTTTCGCTTCTGGAAGAAGATGATCGGGTCTTTAAGGTAGTGGTGGAATCCAGGCCAGAGTTCCTGACAGAAGCATCCATGAAGTTCTGCCTTGCTCATCTTAAAGATACGTTGTTCGAGGTTGCCATAGGTCTTGAGACCAGTTCGGACCTCATCAGAAAACACTCTATCAACAAAGGTTTCACTTTCAGGGATTTTGTCAGGGCTGCCGAGATTGCAAAATCCAATGGTGTCGCAGTAAAGACATA
>CALBTS010000756.1 GCA_937968035.1 uncultured Methanomethylovorans sp. | reverse complement strand
ATCAAGCGTAAGATATTAACAATCAATGCGTTGGCATTTTTTGTCATGTACTAAGTTCTGTGAGTTAAAAAAATAAATTTCTGAATAAGAACCTAAGAACCAATTGCAAAATGAATATACATGAGCTTAGAGAAGCACAAGTGCGTTTCGAAAATCGGATGGATGAGATCTTGAGTAATAGGAAACCATTGCACAACCTTCGTTCTCAATTTGTCAATTACTTTAATCCCAAACGCATAAGTACAATGGAGATAAACGACTATGTAATTGGTGTGGGCGCAGCCGAAAAGGGATTTAATTTTTGTTACGCATTGGAAAGACAATTAGATAGTTTGGGGAGGATGCTGGGGGCAACAGCTTTTAAATTTGGCGTATACTATGGACGAACAAAGTCTGAAGAAAATTATGAGTATAGATTCACTCATAAGTTTGGAAATACATACCAAGAGGCATTCCTGAAGGTAAGAGAAAGTATACTTAACCTAATAGAAGATGGGGATTCCGAAAACCTAGAAGCGATTGTAGCTAACCCACTCTCACCAATGTTCAAAGGGAAAATTTTATGCACATATTTTCCTGATAGATATTTGAATGTGTTTTCGCCTGATCACCTAAACCATTACTTGACTCAACTTAATTTGGACACAGAAGAATTGATAAATGGTGATGCGGTCTTCAAGAGGGAAGCCCTGATCTCATTCAAGAATCAAGATGAGGTCATGAAAACATGGTCTGTTGATCTTTTCGCTCATTTTCTATACAGCGAATACCCAGGAGCTCCACCAAAGGAAGAGAATTCTGGAGGATCTGCTACCGATCATTTAAAAGATTACAGAGCACCGCTATTTCATTCTAATCCCAAACCAACTTTTATTGACCTTAAAATAATTGCACCTCCTCCCAATCAGACAAGTATTGCTAGAAAACCAGTTCCACCACGGAGAAATCCAGATTATGAAAAGGAGGCTCGTAAGCTTAAAAAGCTAGGTGAACGCGGAGAAAAACTGGTAATGGATCTTGAGAAGCAAAGATTGCTAAATGCTGGCAGGAAAGATCTGGCTTTAAAGATTACAAGAGTTTCCCTCACTTCGGACTCCTTGGGTTATGATATACTATCATTTGACAGGGATGGTTCAAGTAAAATGATTGAAGTTAAAGCAACACAATCTGATGTGGGATTGGTCAATTTTTACTTTACAGCCAATGAATTAAATACGGCCCAAAGTAATGAAAATTACTATGTTTATGTGGTTTTTGGTGTCACATCCAAAGAACCCAAAGTTTGGCCAATAAAGAATCCGTTCAGACCAGAGAACAAAAACGCTATAAAGACTCCTGTTAATTTCAGGGTTACAATCAATGCCATTGAAAAGTAATCTCGTCTCTGCTCTTCAATTAATATTCATCCCAACCAGATTTCTCTGGGATTCCAGCCTTAACCTCCCCTCCTCTCAGGTCGTATTAAGGTCTCAAATCTGACCCCAGAGACCAGATCTCTAAGTTGGATGGGGTCTGGTGAGGGTCGTTGGAGGCTTGACGGTCTGGGCTGACCAGAATACGAAATGTCTGAAGTTTGGCTAATCGGTTTTAACTTTCAATTGAACCCGTCAAAGCTTTGGGAGAGTCATTTCAACGGTCTGGCCAAAGCCTATGTTCAGGTAGAAAGATGGAGTATAGGATTCACTACCCTGACATAATTTTGGGGGGCTTTCGTAACAAGGCCTCCTTCGTACTTGAGAAATTTGTTAGTGTCAAATGACATGCTCTCAATATACATTATAACAAATACGCTCTTCCAGTGATAATTACAGATATTATTTTTGTTAATCCTCCATTCCTCTATCCATTCGGGTGGTTTAACTCGCCGAGATAATTCCTTGTCTTCATAATGACTCCGTGAAAAGCCAATAATATTGTTTATAATAACTCTGTGGCAAACCTCGCTTCCACAAATGTGGATAAACCCAAACATTGGGTATTTAAAGCGTTGTGGATTAATTTTAAATCCGACCTCCCAATACAGTTCCTCGTTGGATAATAAATGATTAATAGCGGGCTTTATTTCTACTAACCTCAGATTAGCGCTGAACAAAATAGCATCCATCTTTTTGTTTCCGATTAGCTTAAAACGCAAGAAATAAAGATAAGAAATTGTGAATTAACACCCCAGGATTAGGGGAACAGAATTTGGAGTGATCTTAGACCAACTTCCCCGTCGACCCTGAATTAATCCGAATCCCATCGTATTTGACGCCACAGACAACAAAACCTCGTTAGCTTGGTCTACCTTTGTCCTGACATGATAGTCGTTCTGGGCCAACCAGATTGGAAAACCAATAGGTCTGTCTAATCGGTTTAAATTACAAGAGAACCCGTCAAAACCATTAACTGTATGTTAATTCATAACATCACAGATAAACTCAACTTGAATATTGCATTGGGGACATATTGATAATGGTCCCTTTCTACCGCATAGATGAGCCCAAGTCCAATCATTGCTTGCAAAATCTATCCATGTTAACTTATCTGAATCACGACCACATTTAGGGCAATTGAGATGACCGAGAAATTCTTTACTGTCGAGTATGTTATCCATGCAGGCCTTGACATCGCTCCATGGGAAAGGGTGTTCCGTAATATTTTTCCCTCTGACTGAATTTCCGTAATGTCGTACCATCATTAAAATTCTTTTAAGCCCACTGAATATGTGTAAAGCTAAACAGACAGATCAAAATAAAAAAGTGGAATTGTCATTATTAGAAAAGTGTGTTCCCTTCCCCCAATAACTGGCCATAATCTTCAACCCATCCCCAATCTCCCTTTCTCAGGTCATGTTAAGGTATCAAATCTGACCCCAGCAGGAAGATCTTCCTGCTGGATGGGGTTCGGTGAGGGTCGGGGGAGGATCGAAGGTCTGGGCTACCCAGAATAGAAAAACTTACATTTCTGTTTAAAAATGGATATTGTCTGTGTTAGTTGTCCTTTATGCAACGTACTGAAAATCCCTGCATCTTAGGAGACTCCATCCTTCTCACTTTGGTGTCTCCTCGATCTAATTCACGAATCCAAGCACTTGTAGAACCCGAAGCAGTTTTAGACCAAAAATATCCGAAATCTCCTAGGGCGCTAAATGAACTACTGAGCCGACATCCACCTGGTAGCCCTGTAAAGCCGCTAGAGTTAGTAGCACCTATATTAGGACTAATCCAATGTGCTGATCCTTCTTCCTTCATTTTCCCTCCTGCAGAGAGTTCCCCACTCAAAAAATTTATCAGGGTAGACCATTCTTCATCTGTTGGTACATGCCACCCTTCTGGGCAAATTCCTCGATTGTCAGCTACCGTATACCAGGTATACAATCTGCCGTAAGTATCTACGCTGCTCTCAGTGCCATTGTAAGCCCATTGATAATGAGGGGTTGGTTCACTTGATAAATCTAAGGTTGAAGGAGTAGTAGTACCAATTAGATCGCCATTTAAGTATTTGGTGGTTTTCAAATTATCTGCCATCCAAAATTGAGTGCCAATGTTAATAACGTCATATACATTCCCATCGATGTCCTGTACTTCAAGTGCAGAACCCAGAGTCTGAAAAGCCATTGCCATGCCATAACCGATTCCTGCTTCATTTTTGGCGTAGGCTCTGACGTAATAGTTTGTAACAGGATCCAAATTATCCATAATGCTGATGAATGTACCTACTCCTCCACCATCCAATGTATGGTCGTCTTCAATAGTAGGTGTTGTCCCCTCGCTCCAGCAGATCCCACGTTCGACAACAGTGCCAGACCCTTCATCATTTATTGTTCCCCCGCTTGTTGCTGTTGTAGCTGTGATAGCGGTTATCTCAGTGGTTATAACAGTTGGAACTTCTTTCTTTTCACAAGAAACCATAACGACTACAAGTCCTAATATACATACTGGGGTAAAAACCTTGGAAACTTTCATAGTAGTAAGATTTGCAAGTAACTAACTAAGTTATAAAGATACTAAAAGATGTCGTCTTAGACGAGAAGGAAATTAAAATGTCTTACCCCATTGTTATCTGGCCATAACCTTCAACCCATCCCCAACCTCCCCTTCTCAGGTCAAGTTAAGGTATCAAATCCGACCCCAGCGACCCGATCTCCATGTCGGATGGGGTCTGGTGAGAGTCGGAGAGGATCGTCGGTTTGGGCCAACCTGAACGAATATAAAAAAAGGTCTGTTAATGGAGTTTAAATTTCCATAGAACCTATCAAGAGAAATAGAAAGTCTGCTCCACGGCTCATACGGGTAACCAAACATATGAAATATTTTATTGGCATATCAGTTAATTGTGTAAGAAACTGAATTTTGATAACTTGAAGTCTGAAAGTGAGAGCGTATAATTAAAATATTTGATTGACAGATGATTAACAAAAATATATAGATATGAAGAAGACAATTATCTCATTAGCTTTTGTAATTATTTCTGTAATCTCCTTTGCTCAGGTTCAAAACACTTCAGATTTATCTCCCCATCTCGTATTCAAAGGAGTCCCTATTGACGGAACACTTAATGAGTATGTTTTAAAGATGAAGAAGAATGGATTTGTGCACATGGGTACTGAAGATGGCATTGCAATACTTAAAGGTGACTTTGCTTCATATAAAAATTGCACTGTAGGAGTAGTAACGCTTAAACAGAAGGATTTAGTCAGCACAATAAAAGTGATATTTCCCGAATGGGATACTTGGTCGAACCTTTCATCTAATTACTTCTCATTGAAAGAAATGCTAACTGAAAAATATGGCGAGCCGTCAGAGTGTGTCGAGAAATTCAATGGCGGGACACCTAGTGATGATTTTTCGAAAATGCATGATGTCAAGTTTGATAACTGCATGTATTATACAACATTTGAAACTGAGAAGGGAAGTATTCAGCTGTCAATTGATCACGATGGAGTTATGAGCTGTTATGTAATGTTAGCGTATTATGATAAAATCAATGGCGACATTATAAAAGCGAAGGCAATCGAGGATTTGTAGTTTATCTACTTCGGGAATTCCCGACCCTAGAAACAAGTACATAATTTTCAAACCATCCCCAGCCTCCCCTTTCTCAGGTCAATTTAATGTATCAAATCTGACCCCAGAAGAGAGATCTACAGGTTGGATGGGGTCTGGTGAGGGTCGTGGGTGTATCGTCAGTTTGGACCCACCAGATCGTTAAAAGTTTTCGGCTATTGGATCATATAAAAAGTTCAATGACGGTCGTCATTGAAAAGGATTCTGTATGACCGTGTTCTTTGTCAGTAGCTGGGTTTACAAGTGAAAAGAAACCATGGAAAGAAAAGCTATATTTGTAATAAGATAGTCTGACAGATGGGTAAAATAAAATTGAAAATATGAAAAATTTAACTCTACTTCTAATTTTATTTACTTTATTATCAGGTTGTTCTATGAACAGGTATTTGTTAACTGATGATGGGACTGACGAAGAATATCTTATTGGTGTAATAAAGGAGTTGGCCGAAGATGGGCAGATTTCAAAAAAGCCAATTATTGTGGTGGATCTGACGCCCCACATCTTTAAAGAAAACATGAGGGAATACAGGCTTCCGATATCAAAAGACATGATCGGAGAGATCTGGACTTTGGAGAAATATGCTGGAGAGGCAATATATGGTTCCCTTGCAGAGGGAGGTGTTATTGTTTTAAATACCCTACAATTCCTGGCAGATGTAAACAACACCACAGACTACAATAAAGTATTATTCCTGCTCGAAACACATAAGCAGAATGATGACAACAATGTCCTGATCTTGCTTGATGACAAGGAAATTCAAAAGGAAGAACTCGACAAATTAAATCTTAATGAACTTGAGTACATCCGACTGGTTAAAGACCCAGCGATCATCGAAAAATATTCTGGCAAAGGTTACAGTAAGATATTTATATTGCATAGGTAAATACAGCCTATAGAAGCGTTTTAGGCCAAGACATCTGGACATAATCATCTAATCAACCTCAACCTTCCCTTTTCTCAGGTCAAATTATTGTATCAATTGTGACCTCAGAAGAGAGATCTACATGTTGGATGGGGTCTGGTGAGGGTCGTGGGAGGATCGTAGGTCGGGGCCAATAAGAATGTGAAAAGTCCCATGTGGATCTAATCGATTTAAATTTCAATTTAACCCGTCAAAACCGTTAGAAAGCCATTGCCGAGGTCTTGTTAGGTCTCAAAACTGAGTGATATTACCACGGGAAAAATCATCAGGAAAGAAATCCTATATTTGTTATACTGGGGTCTGACAGAAGAGAGCAGTTAAGAATCCATCGGTTTCCTGCTACTATTCTTGACATTTATTAACTCGGATTATCATGAATAAGAGTGAAATATTAACAAAGTTGGTATTAATAATATTACCCACTCTCTTGTCTTGTTGTTCCACAACGAAAAAAAATGATGACGATAGATTAAGGTCACAATGGCGGGAAAAGCATGACCTTATTCAAGTTAAGGCCGACAGTACTCATTACATTTATCATTTACACAGTGATACATTATATATCGGGAAGAAATACCCTCCTGATAAAAGTAGGATGAATCCTTACGAATCTTTGGCTACGAGAAATGCATATCGGGAAGATTATGAAACAAATGAAAGAATAAGGGCTTGTGTTCGCCCCGAGGATTTTGATTTATTTGTTGATAATCATGTTGGCCTTTTAATTTATTTGTACATGGATTCTACAGGAACCGTAAAAGAAGTCGAGATTATGATGAATAAAAGATTCGTAAACTTATTTGGTGAGGAATACATTCATTGTATTTGTGAAGGACTTAAAGGGCTTAAAAAGACAATCCCTCCCGCTTTTAAGAATTACCCTTATTATAAATTGGGGCATGGTTTCTTTTTCAGATAGGATTTTCTAATCTGATTTTTGTGAGACAGAATAATTCAATAGGAAGATTAAGTCTAATATGGGGGTTAGCCATAGTCATCGGTTGCACAAATACTAATTTGAGTAAATCCAATGAGATAAAAGTTATACTACCACATCAGGGTCCAGTAGAGATGACTCAGGATAGTACATTTATTATCTTCAGTCTTGAGGATGATACTATTTTTGTCGGCAAGAAATTTCCGCCAGAGGGCTATAAAGTTGAGCAGGGAACATTTTGGCCCACGAAGACAAATGTCAGTGAGACAAATGTAATCCGTGAAAGTATTAGATCAAGTATAGATACTTTAAGGTATCATGACCTTGCTGCTAATAATGTATGGATGAGTTTAGCCTTCTATGTTGATTCGACTGGAATAATCAGTGAGGCTCAAATAAGGTTGAAGAGGCAGTTTGAAGGATTTTTCCATACCAACGATTTAATAAATGAGTCTATAGAATACTTTGTGTAAACGCCTGTATTCAAATTCTGCATCTA
>CALBTS010000755.1 GCA_937968035.1 uncultured Methanomethylovorans sp. | reverse complement strand
CCGTCCCGCGGCACCGGGGGGGCGGTGTTCGATGAGCCGGCCTTGGTGGGGGCTCCGCTCGGAAGGTGATGCCCTGCGCGGAACGCTGAAAATGACGTGATTTCACAGAGAAAAGAGGCTGTTTTACCCAGGCGCCCGATAGTTTCTTCCCCGGATCGACCCGGATCGACAGGGTCTGAGAGCAAATCAAGGGAGGATGGCACAAAAAATCATGCCATCAGCCCCATCGGTGGTGTTGCAAATTTCGGGGGCACGGATTCAGGATTGTTTTGATCTGCTGTTTTGGTTACACAGATATACCTTCAAGATCAATGACACTATCGATTTATCGATTCTGCCTGCCTCAGCTTCTACATCCATTATGCAATCAACGGTTCAATATCTATTTCTAATGATGCATTGACATCAGCGAGCAACTTTATAAGGTCAGACGAAATCGAATAACCTCGATGTCTGTCACTTTGCTCAAGATAGCAGACAATTATCACAGCTAGATCTTTAATGCTATTCCGGTGTAGCTTTAGTTGTTGGAAGAGTGCCAAGTTTTTATTAAGATACGACATCACCTCATCTTCAGGATAATCACATGAACACTCCTGATATGGCGAACGCCACATCCACTGTACGTCTTGTTCGGTTGACATGTGGTGCCTAAGCGGCTTTATCTCCGCCCCTGAAAAGTTCAGATTTTCATGAAACGCACGAATGGCGCTCTGCTCGCCATATGCACCTATATAGAACTTTGAACGCACTTTTTCACCTATTTCCACCTTGCCCACGTACCAATTTTTGATCCCGATGTGCCGCACTGGCCGCGCCCTGCAATCTTTATAGAACCATCTTCACATGCGCATATGTCGTAACGTGACACAGGGCGACCGACATACTCTTCCTTGAAATCGTGCGCATCAGTAATACCGGCCTGTTGGAGCTGATATGGAGAGGCCATAGAACAATGCGGTTCATTGTCATCACACTTCTCAGAAGGTTTTGGAACTGGCACTGGAACAGGAACTGGTCTGACCGGATTCTTTGGAAGCATGCCTGCTGCAGCACATGCTTCAAAATTCTTCGGGTTCTTACACAGCTCTAGTGACGAGAACAATCCCAGCGGATCAACAAACCTTACGGGATTCGCCTCGGCATAGAGGTACGTATTAAGCCCCCCATCAAGCCCAATCGGGTCCGATTCAATATACCGCCCCAGGGTCGGATCATAATCCCGAAAGTAGTTGTAGTGCCTTCCCGTCTCGCTGTCAAAGTATTGCCCAGGAAAGCGGAGCGCGATCTCCGTGCGGGCGCCGGCCTGGATGTGGCTCTGTCCGAAGG
>CALBTS010000754.1 GCA_937968035.1 uncultured Methanomethylovorans sp. | reverse complement strand
TCTTACCAGATTCTGTAGAAGATTATTTTGAATTAACCCATCATAAAAAAGAAGGTGAGAACCTTCATATTTATCTCAAAGAGTTGAACACCAAACCCGATGAGTATCGAGGCAATAAGCTTATTTCCAAAGGTTTTTTCGATGAAGTGACTATCCAGGATTTTCCTATCAGGGGATATAATGTATTTCTTCATATAACACGACGACGCTGGCTCAATGAAGATACGGGCAAAGTAGTTTTCAGAGACTGGGATCTTGTAGCTAAGGGGACGCGAATCACAAAGGATTTTGCTGCTTTTTTAAAAGAAATCGGCCGATACCCAGGCTCATAGCATTCAAACCATAGGATCGTTTTATGGAGTGCCAGGCAAGAAGTTGCAACGTTATTATCGCAACAAATTGAGCGATTTCAGTCAATGGGAACACTGTAAAGATGCAAGTAAGGGTTTGATCTTTCCAGAGAATCTGGGGCCATATCTTTCGATTGACGAAACCTCCTTATCTCAGGGTGAACTTTATACCATCATCACCAATAAATCAGCCAAAGGCAAGAAAGGTGCACTGGTAGCTATTCTGGAAGGCACCAACTCCGAAACAATCATTCCGTTGCTGTCTCAACTTCCGGCAAAAGAACGCAATAAGGTGATTGAGGTTACCTTGGATTTGGCCGGGAACATGAATCTTATCGTGCGAAAGTGTTTCCCCAAAGCGACTATTGTTATTGACAGATTCCATGTCCAGCAATTAGCAACAGAAGCCCTTCAGGAAATACGCATTAAACACCGGTGGGAAGCATTGGATCAGGAGAATGACGCTATTGAGAAAGCAAAAATGTACAAACAGATATTTATTCCAGAAGTGTTACCCAACGGAGATACCCTTAAGCAACTTCTTGCCAGAAGCAGATACTTGCTTTATAAAAGTGAGCAGAACTGGACCCAACAACAGGCTGATAGAGCGGCAATACTATTTGAACGCTTCCCTGATATCAAATTGGCCTATGAATTAACCCAAAGCTTATCAAGAATATACACTTCCACAACTGAGAAAATCTATGCATATACCAGACTCGCTAAATGGCATGAAAAGGTCGAAAAAGCAGGATTTAAAGCCTTTAACACGATCTCCAAGACAATAATGAATCATTATAGGAAAATCCTCAACTACTTCGATAACCGAAGCACCAATGCAAGTGCTGAATCTTTTAATGCTAAGATTAAAGCTTTCAGACAACAATATAGAGGTGTCAGTGATGTTAATTTTTTCCTCTTTCGGTTATCTAAACTCTATGCCTAATTTGATTTAATCCACAGGTTTTGATCTTGATCC
>CALBTS010000753.1 GCA_937968035.1 uncultured Methanomethylovorans sp. | reverse complement strand
CATTCGAAACGGTGGCACGTGATACTCATCCGAAACGGATGGGATTCTCAGTCAGGTGTATTATGGATAATTAGCGAAACGCTGCCCCTGACAATACGGATGAGATATTGGAATTGACATGGAGACAGGGGTAACAGGCATTTGAAAGCTTCATACTTCAGGTACTACCAGTAGTATAAAGGTCTCGAATTCGAGACCTTTAGAATCTGGATTACTGAGCTCTTCCCTGACTCTGAATCCTGAACGTTAGTTTGCTAATTTCGGGACCACAAAAGAGGTTTATCCATCCCAGATTTCGAAAAGTATGTCGATCAGATGCCCCATACAGCCAGGTAACACGGTTGGAGGAGCTGAGCTGGGTCTGATTGCGTAGCATCCTCTTTATCAATAATTCGCCCCTCCGGAAGAGCTTCCTTTCTGCCGGAGGGAAGCCTAAGGTGTCACCAATAGAAATTTGTTTGTTAAAACTGGTTGACATTTGGCATTTATTTTGTATATTTGTCAACCTACCATGCCCCCGGATATGGAAACCACTTTTAGCATAAGATTATCATCTGCCCGGAAAATGGCGGGCATGTCGCTTCAGAAGGTTGCTGATGCTTTGGGAAATATTGTAACCAGGCAGGCTTTAAACAAATACGAGCAGGGAAAGATGAAGCCTGACAGCAGCCTGTTGGTCAGTCTTTCTGAGGTCCTTGGGGTTCCCGTTGACTATTTTTTTTCCAAACCCAATGTTGACATCGAACTTCGAAATCCTGATTACCGAAGGCACACCTCCAGAATCTCATCTGTCGAAAAAGCTTCAATTGAAGAGAAGTCAAAGAATCTCCTGGAAAAGTATTTTGAGCTGGAGGCTATTTTAAACCTGAACGAAGAACAGGACTATTTCCAATTTAATAAGGAAATTATCACCCCGGAGGATGTTGTAGAGGCAGCCAGTAAGCTCCGGGAAGAGTGGAACCTGGGATATGATCCGATACCTGATGCTGCAGCAATGCTTGAAGACAAAGGTTACAAAGTGATTGAAGTTGATGGCCCGAAAAGCTTTGACGGACTGTCTGCTGAGGTTAACGGATCGAAGGTGATCGTGATAAACAGCAGTCTGTTTGAAGGAAACAATTGCCGTAAAAGGTTTACTGCATTACATGAACTTGCTCATCATTCCCTCAGGTTTCCTGACAGTATGGAGCCAAAGGAAGTGGAGAAGCTATGTCATATTTTCGCCAATTCGGTTTTATATCCACCAGATATGGCAAAAAGGGAACTACATAGTACCAGGTTCCATTTTTATGAAAATGAGCTGGTTTTAATAAAAGAAAGATGGGGAATATCGATCTCTGCAATATTTCAGACTGCTTTCAGACTTGGAATTATAACTGATTTTGTATTTAAAAGTCTGAATATTAATTACCGGTCTCTCGGATATCACAAGGAAAACAATGAACCCGGGAGATTCCTCAGCCAGGAAAAACCGATACGATTCAAGCGCCTGGTATATTTTGCTCTTGGAAAAGGGTTAATATCAACCAATGAAGCTGCATATTACACCGGGGTCAGTGCCTGGGAATTCCGGAAATCGATGAAGCAACTGGTATGACTCTGATAATTACTGATACAAATATTTTTTTCGATATTATCAGTATCGGAGCATTGCCGGAATTCTTCAGCCTGGATTATGAAATATGCACAACAGTATTTGTTTTCCAGGAAATAATGCACTCTGACCAGAAGGAAGCAATTGAAGTCTTCGTTCGGGCAAAAGAACTGACTATCTTCGAATTTGATTCTGATGAAATCGACGAAATTGAAAATCTTAAAACGAGTAAGACTTTTAAGGGTATCACAGACAAATCTGTATTATGGAAATCCCTGAAAATGAATTGCCCCCTCCTTACCGGAGACAAAAAATTGAGAACAGAAGCAGAAACTCAGGGTGTGGAAGTGCACGGCACAATCTGGGTAATCGAAACGCTGATTGAAAAAAATCAGATTGACAGGACTAAGGGTATACACCTGCTTGAAACACTTAAAGTGGTAAATTCCAGTCTCCCTTTAGATGAGATTGATAAATTGATAAAGAAATACAGGAAAGAGGGCGGAGCCTGAATTGAAACTTGATATATTTTATCATGGCATTAGATAAAATACTGACATTCAATGACCGCCAGGCCTTCAGGGACTGGCTTGGCAGGTATGGGACAGAGAGTGGTGGCATATGGTTGCTTCTCGGTAAAACTAAGGACCTTGTCACGCTCACCGCCGCAGAGGCACTGGAGGAGGCGCTATGTCACGGATGGATAGACGGACAGATACAATATGTTGATGAAAAGTCCTATAAAAA
>CALBTS010000752.1 GCA_937968035.1 uncultured Methanomethylovorans sp. | reverse complement strand
TGAAATCCGGCTGCCATGCGTAGACCTGGTTTACATTAAAGCAGGCCAGGGGAAATATCTGTGATCTGAAATCCAGAAAAGTCACCTTGTTTTATTTCTATTATGCAACAAATATAGTGCATAACAGAAAACAAATACAAATATTGTGAACAATCTTTGTAAGTTCCACGAAGTGGTATGTTTCGCCTACATGAATGTTCAGAAGTTGATGTTTGCCTGTGATACTGATTAAAAATGTTGTTTATATAACATCATAGCAATAACAGAATGATTAAGCCTGCTATAAACACCACCGTAGAAAAGATATAGAAACCCTTGTTTGAAAGATCGCGCATTCGGATTACTGTTGTATAGATTACCTGGAGTATCAGGAAGAAAATAACAAAAACCACGATGTCAAAATCGTAGAGATCATTCTTCAACGATTGTACGAGACTGAAGGCAATGAGAGTGGCATACAGGGCCGTGAGGAAAAACCGGCTCACCATGTTTGTAGTACGTATCGATGCATCTGCATCATTCTTGTCTTTTGAAAAAATAAACAGAAACAGGCCGGCGGCGAAGAGGATTGAAAAAAGTCTGACGAGATTTAGATTCTCAATTATTGCAGGATCATATCCGGTCAATTTGCAAATAATCAATCCTATCAGGCTTATTACACTTAGTGAAACCCCGGCTACTTTGACCGGATAGCTGCTCATTCCGATATCTGCTTTCATGTGTATTAGTTATTAAAAAGTTGATTATTCATCTTCAGGTAAGCTCTCACTGGCTGCAGCTGACAATAATGCACCTTTGGCACCGGTGACGGCAATTATTATTTTCCTGCCACTCATAAAATTCTGTCCGGCAAATATATCAATTGTAACAGCTAATTGTATTTTGCCAAAGTGTTATGGCTGTTTTGCATATGGATTTTGCTGTCTGTTTTTTATTTTAGTGTTACCTGCAAGGCTAAGCTGAGTTAACATAAAGTAGGCTTTTGTGTTGTTTATTTGTAAAAAATGGCAGTCATGGATTTACAGACAAGAAAGCTCAACGCTATTGAATATATAGCCGGACTTGAAGATGAAGGCATTTTCAACAAGATTGAGTTGACAATTCTGGAAAA
>CALBTS010000751.1 GCA_937968035.1 uncultured Methanomethylovorans sp. | reverse complement strand
GATTTTGCTACCGTTGCTCTCTGCCCGGACCTTCCTTAAAAGAAAGGAGGTGAAGCGACAAAGATATTATAATAATGATTACGAGGGTTCGAGTCCTTGTCATTGAAATGATATAAATGACAGTTTCGCAATGTCTCTTTAAAACTTAAATCTTAATGAAATGGAAAATGCTGATGTATTAAAGATCAGTCCTGAAAAGCTCCTAAAGAACGATGAATTGTCGAAATTGAGAGGCGGACTAAATTGCATATGTACTAATAGCAGTGGACAGATCGTAATTACCGGATCTGCCCAAGATGCTGGGGAATGTCAAGATATGTGCTCAGCCTATGGTGCGGGTTCTGTTTATATGGAACAGTAGAGGTTACATATAAAACAGACGATAACAGAGGCTGATCTATGATAATCAGCCTCTTAACATTTAAAAAGAGATTAAGAGTTTTATACGAATTAACCCTGAAAAGTGAAGTATTTACAAAAAGTAACTCTATGAAAGCATCTGGTTTATTATTCCTCTTTTTATTGATAATGTCATGCGGTTCGCCTGATAATGAGATAATTGAAGTTGATTTTGAGAGAATCAGCGATAATGAAATTACATTATCGGCAATAGCTGATGATATAACCTATGTGACATTGGACAACAACTATCCCATGAGTATATTTTACGGGATTGAATTATTCAATGATACCATATACGTGGATGAAAAGGATAATGGGATGTTCGCTCTGGACATGACCGGGAAAATAATCAGAAGGTACGGAAGCAGAGGGCGTGGACCTGGAGAGTATTTTTACGGCCTTCGGTTTAGTATAGACCGGAATGACAGAGTTATTTACCTGTTGGATAGAAAGAACATTTTAAAATATTCTTTAGATGGAACCTTTCTTGGAAATATTTCTCTTGAAAAGTATCCTGGACATTTTAGCGATATCAAATTTCAGGATTCTTTAATAATTGCATTCGATTTTAATGCTGGAAACGCTGTCTATAACTGGATCGTGATTGATGCGGAAGGCAATCTTATTAAGGGAAAATTTAATTCTGTACCATCATTTAAAAGTGGATGGGGTTTTAGAGAAAGAGCTTATGAACTTGAATCCAGTACTTACTACTACAACGTGTATAATGATACGGTTTTTTCAATTTCCCCGGATTTAAGTTACAGAACATCTTTTTTATTCAAGCCCAGTGAACTCAGATGGCCCAGACATCAAGTTGATCTTTCGGAAAGGTTTAATTATATACTAGTTAATCTGGTTCTTGAGACCAGGGCCTTTATTGTGATTCAATACTACTATAAAAAAAGCCATATGGCTTTTATAGACAAGAGTAACGGTAAATCGTATAAAGTAACCTGGGAGGAAGAAAATGGAGGTATTATAAATGATCTGGACAGGGGAGTTCCATTTGAGCCTATACAATATCTTAAGAAAGAGGGGAGGGAGTATTTGGTTGGTTATACGCAGGCATTGGATATTATTTCACGGGTTCACTCCGATGATTTTAAGAACTCTACTCCAAAAAGTCCAAAGAAGAAGGAAGCTCTGAGCAGATTAGCTGAAAATCTTAAGGAAACAGATAATCCATTGCTCACTCTGGTCAGGCTTAAGAATTAATCATGTCTGGTTTCCCCATTTTCAAACAACTTGATTCAATGGACTGCGGCCCCACATGCCTCAGAATGGTAGCAATGCATTATGGTAAAAAC
>CALBTS010000750.1 GCA_937968035.1 uncultured Methanomethylovorans sp. | reverse complement strand
TTCACCTCCTTTCTTTTAAGGAAGGTCCGGGCAGAGAGCTACGGTAGCAAAATCCTGTAATGCTTTCTGCCCTTCTCTTCAGGTTTGAATCATAGCTTCCTTTATTTCACTTACTTCGCCCTCAATCTCCTCAGTAAGAAAATTGAGATCTTCCAAATCGTATATTTTCGGTAAAGGATAGTCATTTACAAATACAGCCGGCACTCCAACTATATTATTTGCCTTAAAGAGCTCTGAATTAGTAAAAATATACTCGGAGATTAAATTATTATCTTTGACTGTTTGATTTCCACTTAATAGTTCTTTCCGCTGATTTGGAGAGGCAATATACCATTGTTCAATAAGACCAGGAATCAATCTTTTTTCTCCAGTCTCAATCAAGGAAATGAGAAGAGCTGTCATTTGTGTGGATAATTCATCCCTGGGAGATCCCAATATTAGTCTGATCCTGATTTTCGTGTTATTTTCAATCAAGCCCATAACTGACTTGTACATCTTTGCACAATAGGTGCAGTAGAAACTTAAGAAAACACTTAATGTTATTTTGCTCGCTGGTTCACCAAAGATCAGAGAATGCTTACTTACCGGGATCTCTATCTTTCTGCCCCGCTTTAACTGAGTGAAAAAGAACGACGGATCTCTCTTCACTTTGGCCAATCTTAGGTGAAGGCTGTCAGTCTCCTTGGCCAAACTGTAAAGGACCTTAATGAGAAGGGTGATAACCAATACGATACCGAAAGTAATAACAGTCATTCCTATGGCCCGAATTGTGATCATTTCAACTGAAACAGAATTCACTAATAGTATGAATTCTGAAATCAATAATGCTTGTACCGAAAGACAAAGGGGACACCATTTCCTTACTTTAAGTCCCTGATATAAGACTGAAAAAAAAGGGTATGGCACTGCAGCAACTGCAAATATGGAAAGAAGGGGTATTGCTTCAGTATAAGACAAATTAAACAGAAGTAAAAGTCCACTACCGAAAAATGCTACTCCAATGTCTGCCCAGCCAATGGCCCCGAATATTTTAGATGCCCCGCTTCTGGTAACAGCACTACAATTCACATTTGTACTTATGTGGCACAACTTATCAGTAAGGGTACTATGAATATCAAGTTCACTAAGGAGTAACAGCAGAGAAATGATAACCCCCGTCAAATTTATCAATACGAGGATTATGAACTTGCTCGAAAGGGTTTCGTTTTCTACTACGTTTAAAACCAGACCATATAAACATGTGAAAAGAAACAGAATAAAAACAAAGGGAACAATTGCATTTTTAGAGATTTCCTCTCTCTTGTTCTCCTTATAGTCTTTTTCTCCTGACTTCTCTGTTGGTTCAAGAAGGATTACTACTCCGCTCCATAATTCAAAGAAACTCTTAGTGCTTACCACTTTCCTGCCTCTGCACGAATCAGCATATACAATTTTATGTTTACCTATTTTATAAATAAGCAAAATCTTCCCACCCCCTTCATTTGTATGGGCAATAAATGGCTTTGAAAGTCCCAAGAGTTCATTCTCATCAACTTTCAGTGGATAATAGTCCAAATGAATACTCTTAAGCAGATCACATACACTCTTCAAGGTGGGATACTCAGGGTGAGGTTGCAAGTACCTACTGATGGTTGCCTTTCTGACCTTTACTTTATAGAATGACAAAGCCCGATAAACAACCTCAATGACATTACTATCGCCGCCTGAGCTAAAAAACATACCAGAACAGTTAGTTTGACAGGTTTAAAACTACAAAGTATATTTATAAGAAATCCCGGAATTATCGGGAATTATCGGGAATTATCGGGAAT
>CALBTS010000749.1 GCA_937968035.1 uncultured Methanomethylovorans sp. | reverse complement strand
TCGGGAACTTGATGTTTTTCTCCTGGACTGTCGTATCTACCCTTACCTCTTTAACTTCCCTTCTTACATTCTCCTTTCCAAAAAGATCTATGCTCTGCTTAAAGATCACCTTCATCCCTTCGTCTCCGATGCGCTTGCGAAAATGTACAAAGTCACTCGAGTCGGAAGGGTAATCATATAGAAAGTATATCTCCCCACAAAAATGCTGAAAATAAGGGCTGTCAATATACCTGTCCATTACCGTCTCGTCTCCCAAATCATAGATCTGTTTGAGCAACAGAAGGCCAACTATTGTCCTTACAGGTATGGCCGGCCGGCCTACTTTTGCATATAGAGGAGCAAATTCCTTTTCCAGATTTTCCCAGTTAATCTTTTTAGCCAAAAGGCAGAGTTTATGTTCAGGATTTATAAAGCTCGCAAGAACCGTTCTGTAAATTTCCAACTGCGGCTGAACTGGTAATTATATTAACATGATTTTCACGGTTTTAATCGAATTTAATCAAAATCCGAATCAAAATCAATACTTCAAAAAACCCATGTTATTAACAATCAAATTATTATCTATTGATAAGGATCAACTATTTTAACCTTGTCTATAATCTTACGGGATTCTTAAACTGTTTTTTCCCCCCGGCTCCAATGTCACAAAGAATTGTATATGTATTTACGGTTTAAATCGTACTTTCAATATTCCATACAAAGGCTCGTAACCCTTCTTCTTCATCTTTCTGGTTCAGGTCGGAAAGCTTCTCTAATAAAGGCTTCACTTTTTCATCCGGAATTACAATAATCAACACGTTGTTTAACGATGGCCAGGTATGTGTTCCCATATGGGATTCACCATTGGATGAACCCCGGCCGTTAACATCCGTCCACTGCGTGAAACCTCTGATTGTAAGCTTATCAAGTATATCTTCGACTCCCTCAGTCAATGCCTGGTTATGTGAAATAAGAACTGCTTTCATATTAATATTTTTTAAATTATTTGCCGTTTTTTAAGCTTGTTTTCTTTCCCGTCTCATTTTCCCTATACCAAACATCGTATAGATTGCCGGGACCAGAACAAGGGTAACTAAGGTTGAAATCGTCAATCCTCCAAAAATTGCAATTGACATAGGTCGCCACATTTCTGAACCTTCACCTTTTGCCATGATCATTGGTATCATAGCAAGAATCATAGTTAATGAAGTCATTAAAACGGGCCTTAAACGCGAACGGCCAGCCTGAACTATTGCCTGTTTCAGTGATAATCCCCTGTTGCGTAGTAAATTCGCAAAATCCACTAAAATAATGCCATTTTTAACTACAATTCCAACCAACATAACTACTCCTATCAATGAAATAACATTGATCGTGGAATTAAAAATAAACAAAGCAATAAAGACCCCTGTCAGCGCGAAAGGAACTGCGAGCATTATAATAAAAGGTTCTGCCAATGATTCAAACTGTGCCGCCATCACTATATATACCAAAAGCAAAACCAGTAACAGCAACGTGATTATATCCTTAAAAGATTTTTGCATATCATCAGCGCTCCCGCCAAATTCAACTGTAACATCGGGAGGAATATCCATTTTTGCAATTTTCTGATCAAGAGCAGTTCTTATGGTTCCTAAATCTGACCCTGATAACGCCGCCGAAACAGTAACAATTCGTGTCTTATTTTGCCTGTCTATATTTGGCGGAGAATAAAATTGTTTTATTTGGGCAATTTCATTTAATTTAATGAATTTCCCCTGTGGAGTTTGAATACTAACGTTCATAATATCTTCTGTTGATTTTCTGAAGCGCTCATCATAGCGTATGATTACA
>CALBTS010000748.1 GCA_937968035.1 uncultured Methanomethylovorans sp. | reverse complement strand
GGAATGTGCTGTTTGTTCCTTGGGTGATGGAAAGACCTTGAATGGTCTGCTCAGCTACCACCCTGGATGCAGTATCTGCAATACTTGCATCTTTAATTGTCACGTATGCTGTTGCATTGGAGAATGAGATATTCTGCCCTTCAAAGGATATGTTACCTGTAAGCATATTCTGTGCCGGGGGATCCACACATCCGGATAAAGCCATAGTGGAAACCAAAACCAGCATTAATGAAGTGTGGATTATGATCCATCGATCATTTGTTGTCATGCTCTCACTTCCTTATTCATAGAGATTGGCTCGTACCTATAAATCCCTTGTTTAAGCTGCGAATGATCTGGAACTTATATTCATTGATCTTGTGAACTTCATTTTCACAGTCGTATGAATATGTTTAAATCAGAGGTCTGTCAATCAATTATGGGTGAAATGGAATGAGTGTTCTTGTGCTTGTCAGACATGGAGAATCACGCTGGAACCTGGAGAACAGGTTCGCGGGCTGGGTAGATGTTCCTCTGAGCGAAAAAGGGATCATGGAAGCGATGGACTGTGCAAAATATCTTCAGTCTTTTGAATTTGACGTTGCTTTCACATCAAAGCTCACACGAGCTCAGACTACATTGATGCTGATATTATCATACCAGAAAAAGACAGGCATTTTCCTGCATGATGATGGAAAAGGGGATGAATGGTCCCTTCATCCCATGCGCGTAGATGAAAGCGAGATGCCCATATATTCCAGTGAAGCATTGAATGAACGGTATTATGGAAAACTGCAGGGACAGAACAAACAACAGGCCCGTGAGGTTTACGGAGAGGAACAGGTCTTTATCTGGAGGCGAAGTTTTGATATCTCACCTCCAAATGGTGAAAGTCTGAAAGATACATATGAACGGACAATACCATATTTTAAGGATAATATACTGCCTTTCCTTGAAAAAAAGAAAAATGTGATAGTAGTCGCCCATGGAAATAGTCTGCGCTCAGTGGTCAAGTATATAGAGAACATATCCGACGAAGATATTCCAAAATTTGAGCTGAATACAGGAGATCCAGTAATATACGATCACAAAATGGGCAAATTCACTAAAAGAAGTAGATGAAGATCAACATCTGCTATCACTCATAGGGTGATATCTCATCGGGCATCGGAGTACTATGCAGTACACATTCATCGCCATGTTCAATAAGTTCCTTTATGGCGCTTTTAAGCAGCGAAGGATAAACCAATCCAACTGCTTCCTTGATGGCTTTTCCTTTGCAGAAGAACTTGAACGTAGGAGCTGATCTTACACCGTACCTCATGGCTGTCACCGGACTATCCATACCGTTCATCCTGATGAAAGTACAGGAATTCCTGAACTCTGCGGCATACTCCCGGAAATATGGTTCTATCTGCTTACAATGAGAACATGCAGGAAGATAAAACATGACCACCATAGGTTTTTCCTGGTTTGCCAGCATTTCTTCCCAGTTAGAATCATTAAGCTCTATAATGTCACCATTTGTTATAATATCACTCCCCCACACTTTTTTTGATCCTGATGATATTAATAAGTATTCCTCATAATATACCCCTCAAGTATAGCGGAAGGGTAATCAATCAGAATATATGGTATATATGGAGATATATTTATATTTCCTGAAAGGCTTGGTCTTAAGATATATGGTTGCTCCTGAAGGGGAACTATCCATAATACGAAAGATGGACCGGGAAAACCTATGGATCATAAAGCAAGGTCAGGGATGCAATACGAACTCTCGCTGCTTGAAAGCTGCAGGACTGTCCTGGGAGATACATATACAGGTACTGAACTGAAAACCCGATCAGAGTTCTTAACAGTTTTCCTGGATACGATCCCTTTGCCTGTATTCTACAAAGACGTGTGCGGGAAATACCTCGGCTGCAATAAGGCATTTGAACAGTTCATAGGGAAGACCAGAGAAGAAATAATTGGTAATACTGTGCCCGATACCTGGCCAAAAGAATTTGCAGAAAAATATGACAGCATGGACAGGGAACTTTTTGAAACGCCTGGTAAACAGATATATGAATGGCAAGTCGCGCTGTCTGACGGATCAAAAAAAGAGGTGATCTTCCATAAAGCCACTTATAGCGATACATCCGGAAAAACAGCCGGGATCATCGGGGTGATACAGGATGTTACTGAAATTACACAGGCTATTAGCCTGCTGGAGGAAAGTGGAAAGGACTTAAGGTCTATCCTGCACTCTTCTACCGAATCTATAATCCTTATCGACATCTCAGGCATTGTCCTTGATGCCAATGAAGTTGCAGCTCGCCGCCTGAAGACAAATCTAGAAACGTTCAAAGGAAAGAACGCATATGATTTTTTGGCTCCTGAAGTTGCGGAAAATCGCAGGAAAATGGTATGTAAGGTAATAGCAGAAGGCAGGCCAATACATTTTGAAGATGAACGTGACGGATATGCTGTGCTAAATTCCATATATCCAATATTCGACAAAGATGGAAAAGTCGAGAGACTGGCCATTTTTGGTATGCATATTTCAGCAGCCAGAAGGGCAGAAAATACATTACAGAGTAATGAAGAACTATACAGGGACATTACTAGTACAGCTTTAGATGGTTATCTGTACATAAACTTCGATGGGATCATCCTTGAAACGAACGAAACATACTGCACGCTCAGTGGCTATACGCGGGAAGAACTACTTGGCATGCACATTTCAGACCTGGAAGTAAATGAGAGCTATGAACAAACAGCCGCTCACATATGCAAGGTCATTCAATCAGGAAAGGACCGTTTCGAAACAAAACACCGTACTAAGAACGGTAACATACTGGATATTGAAGTCAGCACAGCGTACTCGGAAAAGACAGTACCTGGTTTCTTCTCTTTTTTCAGGGATGTTACGGAAAGAAAACAAGCTGAAGGATATGAGCAACACCTCAAAAAAATACTCTTAGCTATCCGGAAAGCCAGCAGGTCGATCATCCGTGCAAGTGATCCGCACATCCTTATTAAACAAGTCTGCGCTGATCTGACAGCAACTCTTGGTTATCTTGACGCATGGATGGTACTGGCAGACGAGTATGATCCCTTAAGGGTCATTGCTTCAGGAAATGAAGGCGAAAGTAAGGTTATTGAAGAACAACTGGAAAGTGGGAATTTCCCTTTTTGTATGATCTCAGCACTTGAAAACAATGGAGTAATAGTTATCGATCAACCAGATCCGAATTGTGGTGATTGCGCCTTACCATGCGGGCATGTGCAAATGAGCAGAATGACCAGAAGGTTGCATTTTGAGGGTAGGATATATGGCATCCTTACAGTCCTGATCCCCACCGCCTTCGCACATGAAAAAGAAGAACAAGAGCTTTTTATTGGAATTGCCGATGATCTGGGTTTCGCTCTTCATAAGCTAACCACAGAGAATTCATAAAATACCTGAGTTATCAGAAAAATGCTATTTCATCCTGAACCCAAGATCAACTAAACTTCGGATCTCATTTTCTTTCATTTACCGCTTGAACCTTATCGGGGAAAAAGCGTTCAATGAACCATAGCATTGGGCGGGTCATAAAT
>CALBTS010000747.1 GCA_937968035.1 uncultured Methanomethylovorans sp. | reverse complement strand
ACGATATCGTATTCGGTGACTGGAGTTCAGACGTGTGCTCTTCCGATCTTGTATAGGTTATACTTATTATTATAATTACTCCATAATACCAGTACCACTAACCCCAATCCCAAATTTCCACGATACGAATCACGAAGTGCAGCAAGCGATTGTACTAGCTACAGGGCTGTTTAAAAAAAATCACACAGCCCCCACCAGGCATGTGCCTGGCAGGGACTGCTCCGTTATTTAATCAAATATTTCTTTCAAGGTTTTGCTATAGTTGATTTTGTCCAGCTTAGAAGGTCGTCCTTTCTTTCTGAATTTTGTAATTGGTTTCAACTCATTTGCTATAGGACTCATCTTTACTACTATACGTAGTATACAAGCTCTGGTTATTACTGCTGCTGTGGTTCTGCCCAAGCATTTTCCGATGTGTGTATAAGATAATTCTTTTTTGTGCAGCTGAACCAGTCTTACCATGCAGTCTTTTGTCCAAGGTTTGTGATGATTTCTCGGTGGGTTCTCAAGCTTTTTGTAACACATGTACGTCTCCTTTGCGTATGCGTTGGGTTTACTTCCCTTGTTGAAATGCTGCCAGTTGTTCTTCTGTCAATATATCTTGAGTCCTGACTTTTCCTTTACGTATGGCATAACCTATCACCATAATTGCAAAGAAAGAATCTCTCCAAATGGCCGCGATTAATCGTCTTTTCAGAGTCTTAATCGTGTCCGAAGATATTGCAGAAATGTTAATTGCCATTGCTTTGCCCCATTGACTCTTTGATGTAGTTATACACCGATAAGATGGTGTTTTCCGACAGACCTTTACACCATTCAAAGATATTGTTGTTGCTATTTCCAAGGTTTATCACCATGGTTCTTACTTCCTCATAGCTTAGGTCGTCATGCTTCCTTGTCTCCAGCCACCATTTCAGAAGTGCATTCTTTCTTCCGGTGGTGGCTTTCGTGTAACCTTCTCTGCGTTTGGTGTATCTTCTGGTGACTTTAGTAGCTTCGTCAGCTTGTGGAAATTCAGGCATTGCTTGAATGCTCTTGACTCTTGAAAGCAATCTTGCAATAGTCAGTTGTTCCTGAGCTTCCATCAACTCTCTCATCTTGCGCTGTACGTTTTCGTGAGCACGAGTTACCAGTCCATTAGCGTCGATCATGTAAGCGTCCATATACTTCTCCTTTACCTATTGGTGTTGGGTGTGAAGCAGCACCACGCTACTTCCTCAAAAAAACTGTACCACTATACTTCAGCGGTACAGTCTTTCTGTTACTTCTTAGCTATCATCTTCTCTTTCGATTTCTTCTTTCCTTTTGGCCCCAAGGGTACCATTCGTTTGAATTTGGTAGCTTTGAGTAGTTTGATGTCGGTGTAGAAGTGATGTGCTCCGAAGGTATTTACTCTGTACTTTGATTTGGCCCAGTATGGCTTTACTCTTTTTTCATGGTAGTGTGTCGCACCTCCTGTGAAGTCTAAGCCTGATATGGCTATTACAGATGATTGAAAGCATTCTATTAATGCCGGTAGTTCTTTCGGCATCCATGGTTGTGTATGAACCCAAGAGAATTGATATGGTTTCAACACAACTTCTTTTACTGTCTCATTTTCCTTTCTAGCACGATTCAACGTTACGTGAGCTACAGCTATCTGGTCTATTTGGTCTTCACCTCTTGCTTCGTGATAGACGTTCAAGGTCAACCAGAACAAAATGCTTATAAAATCCATGACTATCTCCTAGCTGAGAATGATACTATAGCCTCTCCTGTGAATTTTGCATGATGGATGCTTTCATAGTCAGTAAGCATAGCATCGAATACTCGGCTATTTTTGATTGCGGTATTGAGGTCTACTTTGAGCACAGTCATGGATAGATTTCCTTTCCAGACTTCTCTCATTACCAATTGTGTAAGGTTGTACCCAACATGAATGATATGCTCTACATAACCATCTTTTACTTTGATTACATCTTTAGAGTCTTTCATGGCAATCCTCTTGTGTATGATTCTATTTCTTTGCGTCTTAATTCTACTCTTTGTGAATAGATATTAAACGCCTCTGTACTGCCCAAGTTGTGCATAGGAATATTCTTAGCCTGTGCTAGTCTCAATGCTTGTCCTGTTCCTCCTACTATAGCACCTCCTTCAGTCCAACAGATTATTAGTTGACAGTCTTCAACAATCAAGTAGTTTCTTGCGTGTAATCGCTTTACTCCTTGTGTTAGACTGTCATATTTTGGATGAAACTTCACAGAATCCCATGCATCTCTGTGGAAGTTTTCGTTGAATGATGTGACTGTTGCGTTATGCAAGAAATGTATCCAGGCTTCTTCGTATGAAGGCCATGGTATGAACAGCTTTATCGGCCCGGCTACTGCGTTGGCTCCATTAGCGAATGCTTGGTCCGAACCTACTGCTGCTCCTGTTCTCAATATATGTCCGTCTATAGCGAGTAGAGCTGCTATATCGAACATTAACTTCAATATGTGTTCTGGAGCTTTTCTTGCTCCTATACCAGCATATTGCATGTGTCCTCCTAGATGATTTCAAAAACTGTATCACTGCTCGTGCAGACACAGTGATACAGCTTTCTATTGGCTAGCGGCGGAAGAGCTGCCAGGCGATACCGTAAGGTCCTTTGGCATTGGTGTACGCACCGAGCGTAACCTTCGCAGCACCACGAACGTTCTTGGTGGACTTCATGGTCTGCACCATCTTGACCTTGTTATCGTAGGTCCAGACAACCCAGAACACCTGCCCAGGCTCGGGCTGAATGGTGTCCGGCATCGAATGCCTTTCGACGTTTGCCCAATCGGTGGGCATGCCGCTCTTCTTGGAGAATTGCACCACGTCCAGAATCTTGACAAGGTGCTCTTCCGGCAGTCCTTTGAAGAAGATGCGAATGAGCGCGAGCTTCTTCAGCTCTTGCTCGGTGTAGGTTCCGTCCCATCCGAATCCCGCTGGCAAGAAGGCAGTTTTCTCGGAGATGGTCTGAGAGAGCCAAATCTTCAACTCATCGGGACAAATAGCCCATTTCTCAGCTTCGGCGACGATGTTGGGGATACGAACCAAATCGCCGTTCTCCTGGACGACCGACACCTGCTCGAAGGCCCAACCTTCCTGGAACACGAAGTCCCCAGGATAGGCCTCCTGAATGGTCATCCGCTCCACAGGTTTACCAGACCGAATAACCTTCACAACCGTCCGCACTTTGCCGTCAGTGGAAACAACGACCTGACGAGCGTTTCCGTTCTTGGTGAAGCCATTCTCGATTTTGGTAGTCTGCATGATATGTTCTCCTTTGGCATTGAAGCCATTTTGCTATAAGAGACAGCGATATGCCATCTCACTCAAAAATACCGTACCACTACACCCCACGGAGCTAGGTGTTATATGGTACGGTAGTTTTGTGCAACAGCGGTCGCATTAGCTACAGGGCTTTTCCGTTCTAAAAGCTGCCCAGAACTTGCGGACAGCTTCTTGAACTTCTTTCTCAGGCACTCTGTTTTTCCGCATTGAAGCTACTGCGGCGTTGATAGTTTTCATCCTATCTACGATTACCTGGTTTTTGGTTTTGCCAGGAATCTTTTCCATAGTTTTTCTGTTGCTGATAATGATTTCCATGTTCATGATGTGTCTCCTTATATCGGCCTTGAGAATGATACTGCTTTTCCATGGAAGAGTTGTTTGATAGCAGCTTCCATATCCTTTTCGTAGTCATACACTCTGAACTTGGGTTCATTACTCCCAAGCTTTGTTACTTCAACACCACAAGCTACTGTGGCTTTGTCATTGGAGATGAAGAAAGATTTGTGTATAAAACCGAGTATTTCTGCCTGGCCTTCGAGATGAGTTATTTTAAGCATAGTATCTCCTAACGATTAAAAACGAGTTGTTTCCATTCACAACGGAACTCTTCTTCCGAGTCCGTTGTAATTTCATATACCGAGCCGTCCTTACAATGAACAGTAATTGTTGTGATTGATTTGATAACAGCACTGTCGTGCTTTTGTTCTTTGTTGTGAAGCATGATGACACCAATTACTAAGTACAACAATACTGCTGCGGCCAATCCTGAGATAGATGCTAGTGCTAATTTCATAGTGTTCTCCTTAGCTGATGACGTATTCACCGATAGTTGCATCATAGAATGCACCAAGACGGCTGGGATGCTCAGGTGGGACAATCACTGCCTGACCTGTATCCTCATCGAAGGCATAATCAACAAGGAGCTTCTTTTCTCCTGTCGGTATGCCTTGGTTGTCTCGGACATCAAAGATATTTGTGATACAAATCGTTCTTCCCATACTTAAGATCGGAAGAGCGTCGTGTAGGGAAAGAGTGTAGATCTCGGTTGTCGCC
>CALBTS010000746.1 GCA_937968035.1 uncultured Methanomethylovorans sp. | reverse complement strand
TATGGACGCAGATCCCCGGTCATGAGGATACCAGCCGGAGAAGTGTTCCACCGTGTGGAGGACCCAAGAGGCGAAATGGGATTCTATATGGTCTCCGATGGTTCTGATAAACCGTATCGTGTGAAGATAAGAGGGCCGGTCTATCCCACATTGCAGGCATTACCCCCACTTCTAAAAGGAGTGCCACTTGCTGATATTGTGGCAATTGCCGGAAGCATGGACACATGTACAAGTGAGGTTGACAGGTGATCATGATGGAAATACCAGAAATTCTTTTCAATCCCTGGATACGCGGCATTCTGGGACTTTGTCTCATGGGTGCTATATTCATGGGTGCAATGATAGCTGTGTGGTTCGAGCGTAAATTATCAGCTGACATTCAGCAGCGTCATGGTCCTAGCAGGGCTGGTCCCCATGGAATTCTTCAGCTGGTAGCAGATGCAATAAAATTGTTCACAAAGGAAGATATTATACCTGCTAATGCTGATAAGTTCCTCTTCGTCTTTGCACCTATCGTCCTCATGGGATCTGTTTTCCTGATGCTTGTGGCTATTCCTTTCGGCGCTGTGATCATAAACGGTAATACGTATCCTATAGCTGCTACTGATATGGATATAAGTATTCTTTACATTGAGGCTGTGTCCGCTGTTTCGGTAATTGGTATTTTTATGATAGCCTACAGTTCAAACAACAAGTATTCCCTGCTTGGTGCATTCAGGAACTTCGCACGCATGATCGGTTATGAGGTTCCCCTTGGGATCTGTGTTGTAAGTGTGGCTATTATGGCCGGATCTTTGAATATTGTAGACATTGCACAGGCTCAAAGTCCACTGTGGTTCATTATCATGCAGCCCCTTGGGTTCATAGTGTTCTTTATAGCTCTCATGGCAGATATGGGTCGGCTGCCTTTTGACCAGAACGAATCTGAGGAAGAGCTCATTGCCGGGTGGATCACAGAATACACGGGTATGCGTTTTGGTCTTGGTTTCTTTGCAGAATACATTCACCTGATACTTGGGTCCATGCTTGTGGTCCTGCTGTTCCTGGGTGGATGGAACCTGCCTGAAATGCTTACTTCTAACATGCTCCTTGGGATCATCCTGCCTACAGCTTTCTTCCTGGGTAAGGTAGCCATAGTTATATTGGCTATAATAATGATCAGATGGGCTGTTCCAAGGTTCAGGATCGACCAGGTCGTAGACCTGAGCTGGAAGAGGCTTTTGCCCCTGTCTTTACTGAATCTGGGATGGGTCATATTACTGGCCCTGCTGGGAGTGTGACAATATGGTTCTAAAAAATATCAAAAAGGCATTAAATCATATTTATTTCAAGCCCACGGTAACCAGGATGTGCCCGGAAGAGCCCACCAGGCTCGCCGATAGGTTCAGGGGTCTTCAGAAGCTGGATAAAAGCAAGTGTATAGGTTGCGGGATATGTGCTAACACCTGTCCTAACAACGCGATCAAGATAGTCAAGGCCAGGATCGGTCCAGACAGCAGCAAGAAGAGATGGTTCCCATCTATCGATGTCGGGCATTGTCTCTTCTGCGGGCTGTGTATAGACCAGTGTCCTAAAGAAGCTCTTTCAAGCACTAAGGTATACCTGACAGGTGTCATTAGATGGGAGCACAATGATCTTCTCTTTACGCCGGACATGCTGGCAAGAGAGGTTGACATAAACGCTGAAAAAGAAGCTGGTGAGGAGGTAAGCAGATGGACACCTCAATAATTGCAGATGTTCTGGAAATAATGGTATTTGCTGTAATGGCCCTGTTATCCATATCTTTCGCCCTGTTAGTAGTCACAGCGAAGGATATAGTCAGGTCTGCATTGTCCCTGATAGTTGTCATGTTCGTCGTAGCAGGTTTGTACATACTACTGAATGCCCAGTTCCTTGGGGTCATTCAGGTACTGGTGTACGTGGGAGCTATCGGTGTACTGATACTGTTCGCGGTCATGCTCACGAAAAAGGAGTTTGGGAGTGATAAGGATGCTGAATAAACATTTTACTATTATGCAGATCCTGACTTCAGTGTATAAATTCTTCAGACCGCGTATAGCAGGTATGATAGTAGCTATTCTTTTCCTTGCAATAGTTATCATATCAATAGGCTTTACCAACTGGAACACTGTGGACCAGATCCCGCAGAACCCGACGGACCAGAGTAACATTCAGGGAATAGGTATGTTGATATTTACTGACTTTGTTATACCGTTTGAAATACTTTCTATTGTATTGCTGGCTACCCTTATGGGAGCTATCTACATGGCAAAAGGAGATGGTACCGAATGATACCATTATTTTATTATCTTGCACTTTCAGCTATCATATTCTCAATAGGTCTCTTTGGGTTCATGACCCAGAGAAGTGGTATCAGGATGCTTATGTGCGTGGAGCTGATGCTGAACGCCGCCAACATCAACCTGGTGGCATTCTCAAGCTATAATGGAGATCTTACGGGGCAGGTATTTGCTTTGTATTCCATTGCTCTTGCAGCAGCTGAGGCAGCCATTGGTTTTGCGATCCTGATGTCCATCTATAGGGTAAGGGATATGATCGATCTTGACAAGATCAATGTATTGAGGTGGTAAAAATGGCGATAGAAGACATGGCATTTTTAATACCTGTACTTCCGGCACTTGCTTTCGTGCTCACGTTCTTCCTGGGTAAGAAGCTGCCAAATGGTGGAGCCATCATCCCCATTATTGCTATCTTTACCTCTTTCGTGATCTCATTGATGATAACACTGAACCTGTTGCAGAACCCGGAGCAGGTTATTTCTCAGTCATACAACTGGTTTGCCATACTCAATGTGGGTGTACTTATTGACCCCCTGGCTGCTGTGATGCTGTCCATGGTTTCTTTTGTCAGTTTGCTCATCCACATCTATGCTGTTGGCTACATGTCCCATGATAAAGCTCAGCCCCGGTACTTTGCAGAAACGGCCCTCTTTACAGCTGCAATGCTCGGAGTGGTCCTTTCTGACAATATTCTTCAGTTCTTCATATGCTGGGAACTCGTGGGTCTGTGTTCTTACCTGCTCATTGGCTTCTGGTTCGAAAAACCATCAGCCGCTTCTGCAGCCAAGAAGGCTTTCCTGACCACAAGGGTTGGTGACGTGATGTTCCTTGCAGGTATCATCCTGCTATTTGCCGACATTTTCAGGATACTCAACGGTTCCATCCCTGAAGGCGTATATGTTCTCAGGTTCGATGAGATCTTCACCCATATACCTGAAATAGCAGCCCTCAACACACAGATCTTCGGATTTGAGGTAAGTCATCTGACCATTATCACTCTGCTCTTCTTCGGAGGCGCTGTAGGTAAATCCGGTCAGTTCCCTCTGCATGTGTGGCTGCCGGATGCAATGGAAGGTCCGACTACCGTTTCTGCTCTCATCCATGCGGCAACAATGGTTACAGCCGGTGTATACCTGGTTGCAAGGACATTCCCCATGTTCCTTGCAGCTCCTTATTCATTGCTCGTAGTTGCATATCTTGGAGCCTTCACTGCTCTGTTTGCGGCTACCATGGGACTCGTTATGAACGATATTAAGCGTGTTCTGGCTTTTTCCACTATCAGTCAGCTTGGATATATGATGCTCGGACTTGGGATGGGTGCAGTCATCGGAGTTACCGCAGTTGGAGATTCACTGTTCCACCTCATCAACCATGCATTCTTCAAGGCACTTCTTTTCCTGTGTGCAGGAAGTGTGATCCATGCAGTTGGAACTCAGGATATTCGCCAAATGGGTGGCGTGAGGAAAGTCATGCCTATAACATTTGCGACCATGCTGATTGCATCACTGGCTCTGGCAGGTTTCGGTATCCCTGGAACTTCCATCGGTGTAAGTGGCTTCTTCAGTAAGGATCCAATAATTGAAGCAGCATACCTCTTCGGTGAGTCCACAGAAAACTGGCTGCCCTATTTATTCTCGATAGTTGCTGCCTTGCTCACATCTATCTATATATTCAGATTGATCTTCATGACCTTTACAGGTAAGCCAAGGACCAATTATAAAGGGCACGAATCTCCATCCGTGATGACCGTTCCCCTCATGATATTGGGTGTTCTGGCACTTGTATTCGGTGCACTCACAAAGACAGGCTTCGGAAAATTCCTGGAAGAAACATTCACCAACAATTTCGTTAACGTGGATATCCATGGACTTGCAGAGATAGGTAAGTATCATCTGGCCTCACACGGTGCCGGAGGTGAGCCTTTATTGATCCTCTGGATGCCTGTTATCGTTGCCATTGCAGGTCTGTTGATATCATATCTCATCTATGGCATGCGGATCATTGACATGTCCAGCATTGTTTCCAGGAAGAATCCGATATACAAACTGCTTTACAACAGGTACTACCAGAACGCTATCTTTACACAATTCCTGTCAGTAAAAGTTATATACGAAGGTCTTGCACTTGCCGGAAGAGCGATTGACAGAGGCTTTGACTGGATGGTCTATCTTATAGGTCATATATTCACCGAAGCTTCAGACGGTCTGAGACAACTTCAGACAGGTGTGGTACAGAACTATGCCACTTCAGTGGTAACTGGTGTCAGTTTACTCATAATTCTCGTTAAGCTGATCCTGGAGGTATTCTAAATGGCAATACCCATTTTATCTTTAATAGTACTGATCCCCTTTTTATTCGCAGTACTGACTCTATTCACAAAGACTAAAGAACAAGCAAGGGTCTCTGCCCTATTATCATCAGTGCTGGTACTGGCACTGAGCATGTTCATGTACTTCAACTTCGACAGTACGACATCTCAGATGCAGTTCCAGGAATTCGCTCAATGGGTGCCAAGCCTTGGGATCAATTATCAGCTGGGTATAGATGGCATCTCCATGCCACTTGTCCTGCTGAACGCCATAGTCATACCCTTCCTCATACTATTCACATGGAATGATGACAAGAAGCAGCCTAACAGGTTCTATGCACTAATACTTGCAACTCAGGGAGCTGTCATAGGTGTGTTCGTAGCGCTTGATTTCTTCCTGTTCTATGTATTCTGGGAACTAACCCTGGTACCGCTCTTCTTCATGGTGAGCATCTGGGGCGGGCCCGCGAAGCACAAGGCATCTATCAAGTTCTTCATTTACACACACGTGGGTTCACTTGTGATGTTGCTGGGTATATTTGGCCTTTATTTCGCCGCCTGGAAACAGACCGGTACTCCAAACATGGGTATTGAACATCTGCTTTCACAGTTCCAGTTCATAGCCAGCGGATTATCCCGTGATCTCATATTCGTGGCACTGTTGTTCGGGTTCCTTGTGAAGATCCCTGCATTCCCGTTCCATTCCTGGCTGCCGGATGCATACGTTGAAGCACCGACCGCAGGCAGTGTGCTCTTCGTCCTGCTTAAGATAGGTGGTTATGGATTGTTCCGGGTTATGTTGCCCATACTGCCTTTCACACCATCCATGAACCTTATGATCACTATCATGGCAGCACTTGGTGCAGTGAGCATCCTTTACGGAGCTTTCCTTGCGCTGGCACAGAAGGATCTCAAACGTATGGTGGCCTATTCCAGTGTAAGCCATATGGGTTATGTAACGCTTGGAGCTGCAGGTGTTGTTTCTCTCTCAGTTTCAGGAGCCATGTTCCAGCAGTTCTCACATGGGCTGATCATGAGCATAATGTTCATGGCATGTGGGGTCATCAACAATGCAACGGGTACCAGGATCATCAATGAACTTGGCGGGCTTGCCAGAAAGATGCCCAAGCTTGCTGTGATCATGATGCTGGCTTTCATGGCCTCACTGGGGCTTCCGGGACTGACAGGATTCATTGCAGAGTTCCTGGTGCTGACATTTACATACATCAACCAGCCCACTTATGTGGTCATAGCAATACTGGCCATAATAATCACAGCAGCATATCACTTGTGGGCAATGCAAAGAACGATGTTCGGCGTATACAATGAGAAGTTCGGGGCTTTGAAAGATATTTCTGCGTCCCAGACGTTCTCAATGGCTGTCATCGCGATACTGATACTTTACTTTGGACTGAACCCCAGTCCGGTGCTGGACATGATGATAACCAATTCCGAAAAACTGGTCAGCCTGATGGCTGTTGCGGGGGTGTGATAGATGGCAGATCTTACATTGCTCACACCTGAACTCACCCTGGTGGGAACCGGCCTTGTGGTCCTGCTTATAGGATTATTCCTTAATACGAATACAAAGAAGATATTGGGTTATCTTGCATCTCTGGGTGTACTTGCATCCCTTGTGCTTGTCATAATGAGCCTTGGCCGCGAAGGCATGCTATTCAATGATACGCTTTCATTTGATGCATTATCTCAGTTCTTCAAGCTGGTATTCCTCTCAGTCGCTTTGCTGGTATCAATAGCATCCATTAAGTATACTGAAGGAAATTCCCATACAGAGGAGTTCTACTCGCTGATGATCTTTGCAACAGCCGGTATGATGTTCGTGGCATCGGCCAATGACCTCATGGTATTGTTCGTTGCCTTTGAACTGGCAAGTCTTGCTACATATGCTCTGGCAGGTTTCGAGAAGAAGAATCCAATATCTCTTGAAGCTTCCATGAAGTATTTTATGATCGGATCACTGTCTGCGGCTCTGATGCTCTTCGGTATCTCTTTCATATATGGTGCCACAGGAACCACAAGCATTCCGGGTGTGGCAGCGAACATCGATATACTTCTAGGAAGTCCAATGGGGCTGTTATCTGTGGTCCTGATGATAGCAGGTCTGGGCTTTAAGATCGCTCTCGTTCCATTCCACATGTGGGCACCCGACACTTACCAGGGTTCTCCCTCAGTTGTGTCCTCATTACTTGCAGCAGGTTCAAAGAAAATGGGCTTTGTTGCAGCTTTCAAAGTGTTCATGATAGCTCTGATAGCTCTGCAGGCCGAGTGGACTACAGCATTTGCAGTACTTGCAGTGATCACCATGACCCTTGGTAATGTTGTGGCTCTCTCACAGACAAGTGTCAAGAGAATGCTTGCGTATTCTTCGGTCGCCCAGGCAGGTTACATAACCATGGCCTTTGTGGTTATGAGCAAGACAGCTCTGGCAGGTGCAATATTATATGCTCTGTCACATGGTTTCATGAAAGCAGGTGCATTCATAGCCACTGCAGCGGTCGTATACATGGTCCTTTCGGAGAAAAAGGATTCAGAAACTCCTGACGATATTGATAACTTCCGGGGACTTGGCAGACGTATGCCTGTAACTGCTCTCTGCATGACGATCTTCCTCTTTGCCCTTGCAGGTATACCCCTTACAGCAGGTTATATGAGTAAGTTCGTCCTCTTTGCATCCACTATAGAGGCAGGACTGGTGTGGCTTGCAGTGATCGCGATCCTCAACAGTGCGATCTCATTGTTCTATTACGCCAGGGTAGTAAAATACATGTATTTCCTGCCTTCTGATGGTGAAAAGATCGCAGAACCCATGCCTTACACATTTGCAATGCTAATTGCAGTGATATTTGTACTGGCTATTGGTTTCTGGTCAGAGCCGTTCCTTTATTGGGCAATGGAAGCCGCAAAGGTGTTGATCTAAGGAGGTAAAGAATATGGCAGATTGCGATCTATGTAGTGTTTCAATACCCACTGTCGTCCCAGTAAGGGTTTTTGTGCCCCGGTTTGAGAACTCGTATCCGGAAGGTATCTGGAAAGGGCTGTGTGAACCATGTCTTAAGGCAGCAAAAGAGACTGCTGATAGATTTGCCACAT
>CALBTS010000745.1 GCA_937968035.1 uncultured Methanomethylovorans sp. | reverse complement strand
GTTGTGTTCATACCGCCGATGTAAGTGATGTAGCTATCGATAAGTTTTTGTTCTTCCGCAATCGAATAGTTGGCGAAGGAGATCTTGAACGCTGTCGACATGACCTCGATTCTGCCAACTTCTTCGTTTATATAGTCAATGGTATCCCGATTCGCCAAGAATCTCGAGTATTCGTATGAATAGTCCCAACTTAGGCCAGGCTCGCTCATTGTCAGTTCGTTGTACGCCGATTCGGCGTAATGGATATTGTCAATTATGCTGGCAACGACCAAGGGTTCGCCAAGGCCGGTAATGAGATCCCCCAATTGATAAACGATTTCTCCGGAATCGCGGTAATAGTCGTTCAGATTGGCGGGAATCGCTACTTCATATTTGTCCAGATCCGCCAACTGTTTTCCTGCCAATACCAAGTAATCGTTGATTCAGTTATCAACATATTCTTCATATATGCTTGCATATCGTCTTAATGTCACATGTGCGGTATAATAGTCAATTCCCGGATAGGCGTCAAGAAAATCGCTTGTCTGTTGAGAAAAATCCGTGACATTGTCCGACAAATCATAGAAAAGATCCACGCAGATTTCCGTTTGGCTGGCATTATACTTGTCGGCTCTTGATGACAGCGAAAAATATGAATTTGACAAGTTGATAGCTAATTGCGCACAAGTGATCACGATAAAAAACAGAATACCCGTGAACAATATTCTGAGCCAGTGTTTTCGAAGAGTCAGCTTGATTATCATGACCCTAATCCATTCTATCGATTAGAGTGTCAATCATTCTAAGTCTCTGAGCGTGTGACTCATCAGAAAAAGAGAGGCCTTCAAGGATTTTTCCATCTTTCAGATACATGACTTTTTTGGCGTAAGACGCAACAAGCCGGTCATGTGATACCACTAACATCGTTTGTCCTTCTTCGTTCAGTTTCTTCAGTATCTCCATCAAAGTTATCGTGCTATGGTAATCGAGAGCTCCTGTCGGTTCGTCTGCGAACAATACCCTTGGTCCGTTGACGAGAGCTCTCGCGATTGCACATCTTTGCCTCTCGCCGCCACTACAGTAACCCGGTAACTTGTCAAGGCAATCATCGAGTTCAAGCGATGCCATGATATCAGTGACCTTTTGCTTGTCAAAACTCTTTCGTTCGATAGCTGGAAGCGCAACGTTCTCGAATAGAGTCATTATTTCGATAAGGTTGTTGTTCTGAAAAACAAAACCGAAATCATTGAGTCGAATTCTCGATAATTCTTTTTCATTTAACAAATCAAGCCTGACATCATCAAACGAGATCGCTCCAGCGTCGATTGAATCAAGCAAGGAAACAGAAAACAGCAGGGTCGACTTACCACTGCCGCTCTTTCCCATAATGACAGTGAAATCTTCATGGCAGACTGAAAAACTGATACTATTCAAAACAACATTATGTCTCTCTCCAACTTGATATGATTTTGTCAAATCAACAATTTTCAGCATATATCACCACAACAAAATTTAGACATTTCGGACATCAATATTGCTGTATGCATCCAATAAACCAACAATCACGTTGTTTATGTTCTCCATACATTTGAAACTTTTACTGTTCATGCGGTCAAATACACATCCACCCATACACACTGGAAGCATAATACAATCAACACAGTCGCAATCAGAAAAAGGATTAAAGAGAGTATAGTCATTGTATTGAGATTTCCCTCCGCTTTCAGAGGTAAGTATATTTCCAACTGATTTGTTTATGTACCCAATATCATTCCAACATTTATATAGATCTCCGCCTGGATCAATGACAAGTGATTGGAGACAGTTAGCAGCGCAGTAAGTTTTTTTTATTTGAGGACATATTATCCTAGCCGAAGTGAAATTCAAGTCGATTAATTTCGAATGGAGAATCATATTGATATTCGTATATTGCTGTTTTGAACATAGATCTTTAGTCAACTCTTTTAGCGGCCTGTTGAACTCTCGTATATGTCCAAATGATACAGGATGCGAATCAAGTTGATTATCCTTTAGAAATGCAAGAAGTTCATCAACATGATTTATATTAGTGTTATCAACATTGATCCTTATGTTGAACATGATACCGTGTGACTCAAGCAAATGGAGATTGGCTATAATTTTTGAGAAAGTCGGAAGATGTTTGTTAATAAGATATCTTCTTTTGTTATGGATCTCTTCTGGACCATCAACTGTTATTTGAACATTATTGATCTTGAGTTCCTTAAATGTAGATATATCGATTCTGTCAAATAAGTATCCATTCGATATCATTGTTGCCGTATACTCAGTGCTACACGCTTGGCATGCTTCGATCATCTTTGCTGACATTCGAGAAATAATACTATACGCTAGTAAAGGTTCTCCTCCGTACCAAACTACGTTGATCTTTCTTACTGATGCAGCAAGTCCTGAGACAAATGCAACTATTCTATCTTCGACTTCGTTTGACAGGTAAGTAGTTTGTCTTGTCTCGTAACAGTATGGACATCCAAAATTGCAGTCCATGGTAGGAGCAATAATCAGACTGAATGAACTTGAGTCACACTTTCCCGAATAGTAACGCATTTTCAATATTTCGAGTTCATCAATTGAGTTATCAATTACGTACCCGCCTTCAATCATACTTCTAATTAGGCTGCTATTCGGACAATTAGACGTATAGACTACTTGCTCAATGTTTTCATATAGCAACATAAAATCGTCATAAACCTCAGACAGCTGGCATGTGAAAAAATTGAACGCTAATCTTGTTCCGTTGGCTCCATTAAAAAAGATGGTGTACTTCGATTTTTTCATCCTATAACGAAATCTACCAAGGCACTATCAATACGCACCAATTGTCAGGACATTGTCCTGCACACAAATATGTACAATCAATATAACATTGATCATACTCGCAGTGCAAAATACAAAAACTGGTGTTATTGATATTTCTGTTTCTTAAGTGAATTCCTGGTATAATCACTTTCATAAATAGCCGAACGCTCCTTTCAATAGATACTTCAAAATATACATAAACACCAAAAAGCCCCCAACCACAAAATAAGCAAATGCAATTAATCGTTCGTGCATGCGCCTCAAGTATTTTGTATAGTAAAATATATCATATATCGAGTATAATATATTGTACCAGCATTAAGCCAAGATGTATATAGAATCACAAAAAATAACCATCAAAATTCTGAGCTAATCCCTGTATCGGAAGCGCTTTCTGAACCTTATTGACAAAACATCAATGCAATTTCATTAAACCCACACTCTGAGTTCAACAAAATTAACCGATACGCACGATGGGCTTTGTATCTGCGCCTCATGAGGATATTCACTACTTCACAGTAAATCAGTATCTCACATTTTATGGTAGGTAGAGATCTCCTTTCAAGTTGATAAATTCGTTTTTTTTAGCACTGGACACGTGGCAGTGACCTTTGTTGGAGAGATATGGTGGGTATACAAAAAAGGCAATCCCCTTAGGAGAACTGCAGATCGGAAGAGCACACGTCTGAACTCCAGTCACCGAATACGATCT
>CALBTS010000744.1 GCA_937968035.1 uncultured Methanomethylovorans sp. | reverse complement strand
AGATCGTATTCGGTGACTGGAGTTCAGACGTGTGCTCTTCCGATCTTAGTGATCCCAACCATTTGGGCTATATCTTAAATCAGCATCCCATGTTACACAGCACCAATCAAGTTCAAGGCCCTGAATTGAAAATTCGGTCGCCACATCTTCAAGATAATAAGATGATCTAACATCTTCTTTGCCATCAAGAAACCAATGTATTGGATCCATTGGAGATCTAACATCAATAGCATGTGGTTTCAACCGCTCCGCCTGAGATGATACAACAATTCCATATCTTTCTGATCCTCGAGCTTGAGATTTCAGCCACTCTTTTGCTTTCTCGAGATCCCTAGTGATAACAACAGGGTATTTCTGTTTTACTTCTTCAACTGTTATTTGGGCGCTTTTGTGATCGATATCGAGTACCTGTTTAACAAGCAAAGAAACATTTTCAGCTCGAAATGACCGTAATGAAACCGATAGGTGCAAGTCTTCATTATAGAATACATTGGGCTTACCAAATAATCGTTTCAAATTCTCACCGGCATTGTATTCGGTATCTCTAAGTTGCGGTGAAATGTATATATCCCAATTGGTGAATGACTGAACAAGGGAATTTATCCATTCTCCAATTCCTGCCTCTCCGGTGTTGATTTCTTGACCACCTCCAACCAAGCACACTATTACTGCCCAATCCTGGTGGCGGTCTAAACAGGAGATGAGAAATTCTGGCTCGGAAATGTTGAAGTTTGATCTCTTTTTCTTTTGGGTCATAAACTTGGATGTCATTAAGGCATCCCACGCACGCTGAGCCTCGTCAAATAGGGCTACATGCTCTATCGGAGGTGATTCTGGATCAATTAGACACTCGTCTCTAAAATTATGAACATTTTGAATAAAAGCCTTGACTTCGGTTTTTGCTTCCCCCTTTGTAATCTTATTACCCAACTGCTTTGAACGTAAGACCCTATCTCTTGCCAATGCTTCTCTGAGTATGCTCACTAGCGGTCCATTGCCCGAGAGAAAAACACTGTATAATTCCTGGTGCTTATCGAAATACTTTGTCGCGATGTTTAAACCAACTAATGTTTTCCCTGCCCCAGGGACTCCGGTAATAAAACAGATTGATTTTCTTTTATTCGCCTTGGATGAGTTTATGATCACTGATATCGCATCAGATGTTTGACTGAGATTAATGGCACCAGCATCACTTCTTGATATCTCAGATACTGAATGACCATTATATAATGCGAGTGCTGCTTCAATTATTGAAGGAGTAGGAGAGTACCTGCCATTCTCCCATGATGAAATTTCGATAGATGGTGCATTGACATAAGCTAGGGCAGTTTCGAGTACAGTTTTGAGAAGGGGAATGGTGCATTTTACCGGCTCAAATACCTTGTCGTCTTTCCTGGATGGTATTAATTGTGTGAAACTATTGTCTGCTCCAGTGCAAATTAGTATTGGTATAATAAACTGGTCATGGCTCGTTTCGTGGAAATATTTCAGGTCAAGTGCATAATCCCATACCTGATCCACAGCGTATGCAGGATAGTCTCCTTCTCCGATTTTGAATTCAAGAACAAACAGTAAGTGATTAATTAATAATAGAGTGTCTATCCTTTTTCCCATTCTTGGAATTGAATACTCGAAGTAGATTGAACCGGAAAATGGCGTTAAGACATCCTGCAAAATTCTGATTTCCTCAGCCCATGCCTTCTTTTGTAAGGGATCATCAGCAAACTCGCTGCTAAGAGACATTGTTCCAATGATTGTAGCCGGCTTAGCCAAAACGAATGACGAAATCGTTTCAGAATAATATGCTCGATTCATAATTGATGAATTTACATAGAAAGCTTCATTTAGCTGAGTCAATATGTTATAATTCCTAGAAAATTAAGCCTCTCTCTTTCCCTCGATTGTTAAAAGGTGTATCTGATCGGGTTTCTGTTTCCTTTCTGAATGTAATTAACAAGTGACTGGTTGATGTATTTATCTCGGATCTGGCTTTTAGCAATTCTTCCTGTGAACTCCCAACGATTTTCTATTTTATTCCAGTTTTCAATTTCATAAACCTCTCTGACAAGGCCTCGATATGAGGCGACTGCGTATTTTGAGGTTTTACGTCTCTCGGCTCCTATTACCCAAGAAGAACGGGTTGCCTCATAAAGTTCAATATCCGACATAAATCTTGTGTAGTGGCGGTTAATGTTTATGATTATTGCAGGTTCTGCAATTGTAATGGCATTTGCATCATACTGTTGCACAATTTCGTCAACAGTTTTTAGTCCTCTTTCCCAGAAATTATGCCCTTTAGCATCATTTGTAAGTGAATCTAATCAAAGCAGGTCAAGGCAGGCCCTTTCGACTTCCAAAGCTTGTTCTTCTGATAGTCCATGGCGTAGAAGGTAAAACTCAACCTAAAAACCAGATTCCA
>CALBTS010000743.1 GCA_937968035.1 uncultured Methanomethylovorans sp. | reverse complement strand
TAGATAGCGAACAGCCTCTCGCTCGTCGGAGTTTTCAGAAGTGCACGGATCTCATTCTCGTTCCATTCCCCTTTGCCGAAGCACATATCAATGTCCAGGGATCTTATTGCCTTGAGCATTGACTCCTCAATGGTCCTGCCGATGGCCATTACCTCTCCTGTGCTCTTCATGGCAGTGGTCAAGGTCTTATCTGCTGTCACGAACTTGTCGAATGGCCAGCGTGGGATCTTTGTAACAATGTAGTCAATGGTGGGTTCAAAGGATGCAGGTGTCTTCTTGGTGACATCGTTGAGGATCTCATCCAGCGCCATGCCTATTGCTATCTTTGCAGTGACCCTTGCTATCGGATAGCCTGTGGCCTTGGATGCCAGGGCCGATGAACGGGATACACGCGGATTGACCTCTACTATTCTGTATTCCCCATCCTTCACAGCGAACTGGATATTACAGCCGCCTTCAATTCCCAATGCACGGATGATCTTAATGGCCGCAGTTCTGAGCATCTGGTGATCTTCATCGTTAAGTGTCTGGGAAGGTGTGACCACGATGGACTCGCCTGTGTGGATACCCATGGGGTCGATGTTCTCCATGTTACATATCACGATACATGTATCGTTGGCATCCCTCATGACCTCGTACTCGAACTCCTTCCAGCCCAATACGCTTTCCTCGATAAGCACCTGGCTGATACGGCTGCGTCGAAGTCCCCGTTCAGTTATTTCCAGAAGCTCCTCACGGGAATGGGCTATACCTCCACCGGCACCTCCCAGGGTATAGGCCGGCCTTATGATAAGAGGCAATCCCAGCTCATCAATGAGCCCTTCTGCTTCTGCCAGTGTGGACACTGCCTTGCTGCGTGGCACCTTTTCACCGATACTCTCCATGGTCTCCTTGAAGAGTTCACGGTCCTCAGTGTTCTTAATGGCCTGGAGCGGCGTGCCCAGCAGTTTTACGCCGAACTTCTCGAAGACGCCCATCTCAGCAAGCTCGCTGGTGATATTAAGGCCGGTCTGGCCACCTATGCCTGCAATGATACCATCGGGTCTCTCTTTTTCAATGATCTTAGCCACGGTCCTGGGGTCAAGCGGTTCTATATAGACAGCATCTGCCATTTCAGGATCTGTCATAATGGTGGCAGGGTTGGAGTTGACGAGCACCACCTGTAACCCCTCTTCCTTGAGGGACCTGCATGCCTGGCTGCCTGAAAAGTCGAACTCTGCTGCCTGGCCGATGGTGATCGGACCTGAACCAATGAGCAATACTTTCTTGATATCTGTCCTCTTGGGCATTACTGCTCACCTTCCAGGAGCTTGAGCACTTTACCGAAGAATATCTTCTCCGTATCCATGGGACCCGGGTGTGCATCGGGATGATACTGCACACTGAACATGTCAAGATACTTGTGAGCTATACCTTCAACTGTCTTATCATTCGTATTGACCTGGGTTACAACCACATCCTCGGATCCGAATGAATTACCGTCCACCGCAAAACCATGGTTCTGAGAAGTTATGTGTACTATGCCTGTTTCGAAGTCCTTGACCGGCTGGTTCGCTCCCCTGTGCCCGAACTTCAGTTTGTAGGTCTCCGCGCCCAGCGCCAGGGACAAGATCTGATGTCCCAGACATATGCCCACAATGGGCATCGTTCCGGCAAACGTCTTTACTGCCTCGACCGCGTTCCTTGCCTGCTTTGGGTCTCCCGGACCGTTGGAAAGGAAAAGCATATCAGGCTCGTATGATCCTATCATTGAGGTGCTTGCATTTGCAGGCACCACCGTGATATCAATGCCCCTCTTGAGCAGGCTTGTGGTGATGCTGCGCTTCATACCCATATCCATGAGTACAACGTGCTTTGGGTTGTAAGGGTCCCGCAAGGGGCTTTCCAGCCTGTAAGGTTCCTTGCAGGTTACCATCGATATGTAATCCAATTCGGATATGTGCGGCTGTTTCCTGGCAAGCCTCACAGCCTCTTCCCCATCGTCGCTGCCGTTGATAAGGGCTGCACGCAGTGTACCATGTTCACGCGTCTTGATAGTCAGCATGCGCGTATCGACCCCGGCTATACCGGGTTTCCCCTCGTCCTCCATAAGCTGGAAGATAGTACGTTTTGATCTATGGTGGGAAGGCTCCGGGCAGGCTTCCCTTACCACAAGGCCTTCCGCCTTGACCCCGTCAGATTCGAAACAATTGTTGCTAACACCGTAATTACCGATAAGCGGATAAGTGAACATCAGGATCTGCCCTTTATACGAAGGGTCAGAAAGTGCCTCCTCATAACCTGTATATTGAGTAGTAAAAACCAGTTCTCCAGAAACTATGCCTTCAGCACCGAAACCGGTGCCTTGAATAATCGTTCCATCTTCTAATCCTAATACTGCATTCATCGTAAGAACCTGGGTATACATGAAATGAATAGGCTATAAGTATTGCGATGGTAACGTAACCTTCGGTAGATACTTATACTCTTTTATTGTGGACTTTCAAGAGTTCACTGGATCAAACAAAACCGACCTTTTTCAGGAACTTGCGGATCATGAGGATCACAAATACAAGTACCACCATACCGGCAGCGCTGATCACAAGCCCAGGCTTTTCAGTCAATAACTGATCTAGCGGAGATAATCCATTTTCATCCTGTATAACTATTTCTTCCTGTTCTGTGTACTCAGATATCGATAGACCATCTTCAAGGGTCATCACCCGGATGTTGAACTCACCGCTGGCATCAGATACGTAAGCTATCCTTTTTCCATCCGGGCTCCAGGCGGGACATTTTTGGATACCGCTATCTGATGTAAGCTGTAAAGCACCTTTTCCGTCAGCATTTGTCAGCCAGATATCCTGATCACCGCTTCTGGTGGATACAAAAGCCATCCAGGTCCCATCCGGACTTACTTCCGGATCAGTGTTCTGGAAAGTATCGTTCGTAAGCTTGAGAGTGCTTCCGGTTGCAACATCTGTTTTGAAAATATTACCCTGAAGTGAATAGACGATGTATTTGCCGTCCGGACTCCAGGAAGGGTCTTTTTCATTTCCTTTTCCATCGGTAAGCCTTATCTTTGAAGTACCGTCGGTTGCCATTACCCATATATCATAATCATTGCCGATCCTGGAAATGTAAGCAATGCGACCACCATCAGGACTTCGGGCAGGTTCACGGGAATGAGCGTTAGTTGTAAGCTGTCTGCGCCCCGTACCGTCAATACCGATCCTGTGTATGCTGATAAATTTGGAAGAAAAAGCATCTACCTGCTCCGAAGCAAATAAAATGGAATTACTGTCATAGAAAACAGGATCACCATCCCATGACATGCTACCATATAATTTTCGAGACCCGGAACCATCTGCATTGGCTATCCAGATATCCTGGTCCGATGCATACACAAGTTTTTTCCCATCCATGCTCCATGCAGGACTGTCCTCGTTCACACCATTTGTAACCTGTATATCTGCCAACACCGGTGAGCCGGCTGCAGTACTACAAAAGAATAGAAATAAGAAGATGAAGGAGAAAAGCAGGCAAACTGCTAGATTATTTTTACAAATGGTTTTTTTATTTAACATTAATTGAATTATATACTTAAGAATTTATTAATCTTTTGTTTGAGCAGTTCGCTCAATATTTTCCCATCGACCTTGCCCCTGAACTCAGCCATCACTACCCCCATAAGAGGACCAACGGCACCCGGACCTTTTTCTTTCACAAAGTCCTGCCTTTCATGGATCATGGAATCAATGAATTTCTCGATCTCGGCAGTATCACTGCCCGAAAGGCCAGCTTCTGCAGCAGCCTTCTCCGCAGGCAATCCCGGTTTCTGTGCAAGTATCCTAAGCACAGGGTCGATGCCTTC
>CALBTS010000742.1 GCA_937968035.1 uncultured Methanomethylovorans sp. | reverse complement strand
TGCCTTCTATGTTGAAAAACAAGTTTCAGGCATATTTTTTTTAAACACTTTAAATGAACTATTTCTATAAAAACATCCTTCTATCAACAGTCTCATTTAGAGCTGCAAAACCTTGATTTCAATTTTTATAGATAGTGAGCTGCACTCTACTGCTAGCAGACAGTTCTATACTTCTGCAAGGCAATAATAACAGTCTCACCTGATTATTTGGTTTTTATAGAGATATTTCTTCATGGTATCATACATTTATACGGTTCATTATTTTGTAATACAAAACGTATTCGGCTCAAAAGCTTTTTTGCGATTCTGATTATAGCTTTGTTGGGTTCCATCCTGTTTTGATAAGCCAGGAAGCTCTTCATTAAGGAAGGATCGTTTCTTATTGCTATCCACGAACTTTCAATGAGTGCAGTTCGTAGGGTATCATGTCCCCTGGGAGTAATGTCCCCGGTCTTTTCCTTATCTCCTGAGGATCGCGTTGAAGGAACTAAACCAATATATGAGCACAGCTTATCGAGAGAAGAGAACCGGTTGATTGTCTCTAACTCAGTTAAAAAGGTCATTGCTGTTATTAAACCTATCCCTGGTACAGTTCTTAATAATTCCACTCTACCATTGTAAGTGTCCGTCTGTGAAAGGTGTCGGATCTGCCTGGTAATTTCCAAAGTCGAGGTACGAAGATGCTTAAATTCGTCGATCAAGGCATGCAGGGATTGTTTGCCACTTTCCCCGGATAGTTCCAGACCTTCCAGCCATGAGATAAACCGATTTGACCAATGACTCTGTGATTGTGGAAAGGCTTCTTCGACAGAAAATCCATAGTAATACAAAAAGGACTTTATTCGATGTTTGATCCTCGTTAAATCCTTGATCAGCATAGCCCTGGTGCGTAATAGGGTCCTGTCTTCCTGTGTTTGTACAGATGGTATGTAGATTGGAGTAAGCTCTCCGCTACTTAATGACCTGGCTATTTTCCTGCTATCTCTTTTATCCTCCTTCTGTACCCGCTCCTTGTAGGTCGTCGGGATGTCTGCCGGATTGACTACCATAGAGTTTACTCCATAAGAGGTTAATTTATAATGAATCCAATACCCACAGTAACCCGCTTCATAGGCCGTGTGATATGTCCCTCCAGGAAAGTTTCTCCTGAGATAATTATATAATATCTCAGGCTTGGGTGGCTGCGTAAATGTCTTATATACACTCGACTCCGCCATAATAGTTACTTTCCAGCTCTTAAGATGTACATCAAATCCTGCATAAATGTTTTGACCCGTAAAGTCAATTTGCGTAACTTGTGCATTCATAAGTTTCAGATATTATTAGGTGAATACTAGGAGAATATTCAAAGCTAATAACTATCCTGAAACTTATGTTTTTCAAACATAGGGCCTACT
>CALBTS010000741.1 GCA_937968035.1 uncultured Methanomethylovorans sp. | reverse complement strand
AAAACACGCGCCACCGCGACTCTGCGCCAACGCCACATACCGCCGAACGTTAGCCGCAAGTTTGGACCATAATCCTCATTAACCTATAAAAAATAAAGTCATGTCTGTAAAAATTCACTTCTTAAATGTCGGTGCAGGTGATTGTACCATAATTCACTTTCCAGCAAGAACTAGAGGAGATAAATCCTTGAATGAAAGAATCATGATGGTGGATATAAACCATAATCCAACAGATAGAAATTATCAAAACGTAATTAATTATTACAAAGAGAACTTCAGAGATGACAATGGTTCTATTAAGCCAATTTTCAGATTTATCTGCACACACCCACATCAAGATCATATCTGTGGCTTAGATGCTTTAAAAAACGATCCCGACATCACAATAGCAAACTTTTGGGATCTAGCGCATGATTTTGAACCAGAGAACTATGATTATTACCCTACCCATGAAGCCGATTGGAAAGCCTACAAGAACCTGACAGGTGAGAAATCTACAGCCACAGTTATTAGGACATCAAGGGAAGATGAACCTGGAAAGTATTGGAATAATGAAGAGGATAGAATTTCAATATTAAGTCCATGTAAAGAGCTGAGAAGATATGCCCATTACAAGGAAGATGGGACAAAAAGGGAAAAAACAAAAATTGAAATCGATGAAATGTCGTACGCGCTGGTTATACAAATCAATAGTCGTAAGATTCTTCTCGGAGGTGAAGGTAGAACTACTCCATTTTGGGAGAACATATATACCAACTGTAAAGACTTAATCAAAAACTGCAGCATTCTAAAAGCAAGTCATCATGGACAAGAAGCTGGTTTTCATGAAGACGCGGTCAAACTCATTAATCCTGAGTATATTGTATTTTCTAATAGTGAAAAAGAAGATGAAGATTATGGAGCAGAAGGATCATATAAGAAGGCGGTACCTAAAGCCACAATTTTAAAGACATGTGAACCTGGTAATATCGTCTTTGAAGTGCCGTTCGATAAAAGTGAAGAAATCGTCTTTAAACAAGTTATACATGGCCAGTAATAAATCTCTTAAAGCAAAGAATTATCCAATATTGATAGGCTTTGTCATATGGTTGTTATTCTTTATTGTAACATTCCTGACAATCTCAAGTAAGAAAGTTTTTCAATTCTCAAATTTTTTTGCAGAAATTGAAAATGCAAGATTGCTAAACCTGATAGTTTTCCCATTTCTAATTATAATAATTAACGGTATCCTGCCTTCAAATATAAAAGCTGGGCTAGTATTTTTTCGCTTTAAATATGTTTTACCAGGGCACAGAGTATTTACGAAACTGGTTCATCGTGATCCTAGAATTGACACCAAAAAACTTTTTAATCAAATTGGATATAAACCAGTTTTGCCAAGTGAACAAAATAAACTTTGGTATTCTATTTATAAAAAAATTGAATCGACCCCTTTCATATCTGAGTCACACCGAGTATTCCTCTTAACAAGAGATATTGCAGCTATTTCATTTTTGTTTATACCAATTGGCATATTAATACTCATCCTAAATGACCTATCTCTCAACATCATAACCAAGTTTAGCCTAGTTTCTTCAATTCAATATGTGGTAATTGCATTGGTTGCAAGTAATTACGGAAAGCGATTTGCATTGAATGTTTTAGCTGAATATTCTTCAAGTTGACAAATAAAAACCTGCGGCTAACAGGTCGGTATATGTCATTGGCGCTCCGTACCGCGAGAATCTTCTGGCTAAAGAGGACAGCTTAGTGGTCGGCGGTACGGCCTGCCCCGGCTCCCGCCGGGGACCCCCACTGGT
>CALBTS010000740.1 GCA_937968035.1 uncultured Methanomethylovorans sp. | reverse complement strand
ATACGAGATCGTATTCGGTGACTGGAGTTCAGAAGTGTGCTCTTCCGATCTACCTTCTTCAAGAAGTTTAAAAATATGTGGTCTTGAACATCCAAGAAGTTCTGCTGCAGCTTGAGTTGTTATTTCGGTTGCGATTGGAACTATGGAAACAGGATTTCCCCTACTGATTTCTTTTAAGATCGAAGCTAAAAACCTCAAAGCATTTATGGGGATTCTGATTTTGTCCTCAGTTTCTTCAATCTCGATTTCTGGCATCTCCGTACGCAATTGTTCAATAGAGGAAGCGAGGGCCTCATAAGACTCTCGTGCGGCTCGTTGTTCTTCCTTAGTAGGTCGTCTGATATCAATTAGTTCCATACGGTGCATCGTTTATATTTGCAAATATATTCGAAATATTCGAAATAAACAAAACAAATGAAAAATATTTTGATTAAATAATTCTTGCGATCTAAAAGCCAGACAAGTTGACCACTTTCGGCCGATAAGTAGTCACAAATTACAATTTACACATTAACAGTCATTTACTGTGGGAAATGGGTGGTCAATTATTTTCGGCGTGAAGTGGTCACTGCCATCGGTTTATGTACATTACAGGTTAGCACTCCCCTTTTTCAATATCCTTCATCACATCTTCAAGTCGTTTCTTTATCTGTTTAAGTTGACGGATTTTAATGTCAACCTCGTTGATTTTAGTATCAAAAAATTTCAACTGTTCTTCTTTTTGGAATGTACCGCTGTACCATTTATCAAGCAGTATTTTGATCTCTGAAAGAGTAAAACCGACTTCCTGAGCCTCTTTTATAACAGATATTTTTTCCACATGGCTGTCATCATAATTCTTGTAGTTGTTGGTCTTTACACTTTCATTCGTCACGCCTTGGATCAGACCTTTATTCTCATAAAACCTGATCGTGTGTATCGACACGCCCGTTTTCTTTGCTAATTCGTTAATCAGCATACAATTACAATTAATATTAAAAATATTTAAAGTGTTGACTATACTCTATACTTTGTAGTCGCAAATTTAAAACATACTTTTGTTGCCACAATAGAAAACAAAACTCTTATGGAAAACAAAATAATTTTGATTACAGGCGCTACACAGGGTATTGGAAAAGAAACTGCAACAGCATTGGCATTACAGGGTCATACTGTCATAATTCACGGACGGAACGAAGCAAATTTACAAGCCATTGCCACTGAGATCAAGATAGCAACGGGAAACAATAATGTTGATACAATAATGGCCGATCTGTTTTCACTTGCTGATATTAAACGCATGGTAAAGGAGTTTAAGAACAGATATGACAGATTGGATGTATTGATAAACAATGCTGGTGCGTTCTTAAACAAGCAAAGAGAGACTACAACTGAAGGTCATGAAAAGACGATAACCCTCAACCTGTTTGCTCCGTACCTGCTGATGCAGTCTCTGCTGGTGGTTTTAGTCAAAAGTTCATCTGCCAGGATAATAAATATATCATCTGCCATGCACAGACGAGGAGGGAAACCAGATCTAAATGATTTCCAATCGGAGAAAAGTTATGATCCATCAAGAGCATATGGACTTTCAAAACTCTATCTAATATGGATCACCAGACATATGGCCAGTCAATTAAAGGAGCAGGGAATTAATAACATAACTGTTAATGCCTCGCACCCTGGAGCAGTCGCCACAAACTTTGGACAGGATTCTGATAAAGGATTCATCAACAACCTAATATTCATGGTAGCACTGCCATTTATTGATAAACCTCTAAAAGGAGCCAAGACCAGTATTTATCTGGCCACTTCTCCTGAAGTTGAAAATATTACAGGAGAGTTTTTTAACAATAAAGAAAAAATTGAAAAGCCTGATGACAGGTACTATTCACCTGAGAATGAAAAAATAGTGTGGGATTATTGTAAACAGATTACAGAGGATTACCTATAAAATAATCCACAAAGCACCTCAATCCTTTTAAATCCTGGCACCAAACTGGCACCAAAAAAAAAGTTACAATTTTTGAGGTTGTAACTTCTTGATTTTGAGTGGGCCCAGTTGGGATCGAACCAACGACCCCC
>CALBTS010000739.1 GCA_937968035.1 uncultured Methanomethylovorans sp. | reverse complement strand
ATTTATTGCCTTATTTCGGTAATGTCCATTTTTAAAAAGACTGTCAGGAGTCAGACATACCAATAATATATTGTATGTTTATAATGAAGCTAATAGAGAAATGGGCTTTTATAAAGATGCTTCAAAAATTACACAGGAGTTTTTGAGCAACAGCGACTTGGATATAATGCAGATCTACGAACGCCGAGCAAGCGAGGAGTGGTTAGCAGGATCGTGGTTTTCAGCAAGAAAAGAGTTTTTAAAGGCACTTGATTACGGTAGATCTCGACTAGGTAAATCGCATCGCTTTGACGTAATTTACGTAGAAACACTTAGAGCATATATGCAGCTATGTCGTGATGTTGGCCGTATACCTCTAATAGGGCGACAGTTGCTTAAGAAATATATTTCATATCCCGTCGATCTTATTGTCAATAATAGAGAATTACAAAAGGTATTGTTAAAAACCCCTTATGACCGAGCACATATTGCAAGACTCTTTTCATGGGAAGGAGATGAGCTTAAATCGTTTATGCAACGACTACCTGATTTTTTAAAAGATGAATCAGTAATTTTTGATATCTTTGGGGAGACTGATAATATATTGGGTATAATAAATGCAACAAGAGGCAAGATGCTAGTAGATTTATCAAAAGGTTTAAGAGTGAAGGAATTCGAAGTTGTTAAACTATTAGAACTGAGCGTGGCGATTGAAGATAATCCAGGTATTGTTAAAGCATGTCACATTCTGGTTTCTCTCGGTAGAATAGATAATAGGACGGTTACTATGTTTTTCCGTTCATTATGTAAAACACAATGGATTAAGATGAGAAAGTTCCACGAATTGATGAAATTTCTACGTAATATCTGTATTGGCATGGCGCAAGGATGACTTAGGCCTATTAACTGGGAGGTACCATGACAAAACGATTACTGGTTTCAGGAACAGACGATGCCCTTCATAACCAAATGGCGTTGTTGCTCTTCTTGGCAGGATGTTTCAAAGCTTCGCCTTGTTTTTTCGATAAAATCATTATCCTAACCCCCGTCGACTGTGCTCTGCATCCGGTGTTACTATATTACATTGCCTCGAATAAGATCAGTGTAAGGACACTTCCTCCTGTCCCTGGTACTGACAGGCGTGAAGATCCTTATTCAGTGAAATTACTATTGGCTACTCTACTTAAATCAGTCTCTCAAAACATCGAAGAAGTTCTTTATCTCGATCCAGATCACCTGGTATTCAGTACACCATCGTTTGGCGTACATAGTGGTAATTTTTATGTTAGTTCAGAGGATTACCCACTGCCACTTTTCGATAGCAAAGGACTCATCGTTTACAATACGTCCCTTATGTACGCGTCACTAACAACGTGGTTATCTATTGCTGATTCTTGGATCGCAAATTACCTTGATCTACGCTCAACAGTGGGATTTAGGCATAGAGAGGAGGTTGCCTTTGCTCGCTCTACCAGGAACTCTTCCTGCAAAGTGATTCCGGTTTCGCCAATAATACAAGGTAACTTTAATCGTCTTTCTATGGATTCTCATCTTTTCCATTATGGTGGCGAAAGCCAAGGAACATATGCAGTAAAGAATTATCTTTCGCAGACTATAAGAGACCTTCATGCAGAGAATCTGTCGAGAACTATTAATCATGCCCTGGAAAGGGTTAAACAAATAATTGATCAGTATGCAATTATAGTTCCGGTCATATGACTTGATACTTTGGCCAAAATCGTGTAGTATAGT
>CALBTS010000738.1 GCA_937968035.1 uncultured Methanomethylovorans sp. | reverse complement strand
GATCGTATTCGGTGACTGGAGTTCAGACGTGTGCTCTTCCGATCTAAGGGAAAAGACATTTTAATTTACTTTACACACGATCAATTCATAGGAAGTTCACTTTATTTTTTTCTTAATAGTATTGCGTTAAAGCTACCAATAATGGTTTTATAAACGAATATTTTAAATTTATCTATAAGTGTGTCTTTGCTGTATCCGGAAAAATTTATATTGCGTAGCTTCTATTCTTATATTTTTATATTCAATTGAATAAATTCGTAAAGTCTATATACTTGTTTCACGTCAAACTCCATTATAGAATATCAAGGAGCACGTCATAAAGGTGGGTGGTACTATTTCTTCAAAAAGCAGGTATTTTTTAAAGATCATGGTTATCTGGTTCGCTGTTCTACTAATGGCGAGCCTGGTCGTAGGTTTACGTGATGCGTCTGCACCGGTTTCGGTGTCTGTTTTTCCTCAAGTGCCCATGGAGGGCGAGCCTCTCTTAGTTTCATTCAATCTCAATAACCCATCTGTTCAGTCCGCTTCGGGAGATTATCAGCTATATGCCAACGGGAACCTTGTAATGGAAGGTGCGACGCAGCTGTCCCCCTTATCGACCAAGAAATACCAGTATACATACGAGAACCCACTGAAAATGGGGGAACAGATCACCTTTGTAGTAAGGTCCACCATCGATGGCTCCGAACATGAGGAATATGTTTCACTGCCTGCATACCCACCGCAGGTCTGGAGCAGTTTTGTGAGTTTTGCAACCTTTTCAACGTCAGTGATGAGCTACATGACCACCATGGCCTACTATGACCAGGCTTTCGGCGACAGTTCAGCTCTCAATGTAAATGTGATCTTCTCGATAGTCCTGATAGGATTACTGATCTATCTTGAACTGACGGAACCCTCGCTTTCTGAGAGGTCTTTCAAGTTCATAGGTAATCTGAGGATAAGGTTCAGCCGGCTGTCAGGAGTGCTGTTCATTATATTCGTTGGTATGGTGTTCACTCAGGTAGCTTTGATCATAGGGAAGGTGGGATGAAATGAAGCTTTTGAAGTACGCTTTGTTGTTAGTTGTGCTGATGAGCTTCGTGTCAGTTGCAGTTGCGGAACAAGGGCCGGGACAAGGACTAGTTCCCCATTCATTGCAAGTGGACAAGACATCATATGTTCCCGGAGACACGGTTACAGCTACAGTAAGGACGCAAGATAGCATGGATTCTGTTACGTTTACATGGTATGAACCCGGTGATTATCCTTTCTATCCTGTACAGTATGCTTACGGTATTGAGTACCCATCTAAAACTTGGACTGATACTTATACACTTCCAATTAATGCTCCTGCAGGTAATTGGATGATTCTAGCTTGCGGAATGAAAGACGGTAAACCATATTGTGACTGTATCACTTTCGAAGTTAAAGAAGGGCCAGAGTTCTCATTCGGGTCTTTCATAGCTTTGTTTTTAGTAGGTGGTCTATACTTGGTCATGCGTAGGAATTAGGCAGGTTTTTAATGTCTCGTAATAAAGTGCAGGTTTTTTATATTTTATCGCTTTTGGCGCTTGCAGTTCTGCTTATACTGTTTGCCCAAGGTGTGTTCTCAGGGCTTTTTGCAGGTTCGGGAGAGCCTGTGGTGGAAATAAACAGAATAGATTTGTCCAATGCGTTTTATGGTAATTATTCAAGGATATCTGTAATGCTTTTCAACAACGGGACCATAAGTCATAATTTTTCAATTAATGTAATGTATGATGAAGTACTGGAAGATAGCTATAATGTAACCCTGCGTGCAAATAAGACATTTATCTACGAAAAAATTGTGCTGACAGACAAGATCCCAATATCGGAAAATGAGACCATTAACTCAACGTTGCATGTTGCACGTTTTGTTGTCTATATTGATGAGCAGTCTGAACCCTTTGAAGAAGCAAGTTTTGTATTCAGAGACCACTGAAAATGGATCTGCCATAGCATGAAAAACAAAGTTTTGATATGGCTTGCTATCTCCA
>CALBTS010000737.1 GCA_937968035.1 uncultured Methanomethylovorans sp. | reverse complement strand
TTCAATCATGAACCATACACGAGAGAGTTTGAATCATATTCTTAATTGATTCCTAATGATACTTAAATATTATTCGCAGTTTTAAGTTAAACTAGCCCATAATTTTGTTCCTCCTTTTCTTTTTATTTCTCAATTTCTTTTAGGTGAGAAAACCCTATTTCGTAAAAGATTTGAATTTTTTAAAACAAAACCAATGCCGAACCGCAATAAAGTTTCATTATTGCAATGAATGAGATTATAAAACATATTTCCACTGTCACAATGGCAATATATTATGACACTACTTAATAAAAGTTATCTACTTAATTGCCTTTCTGTCAGATCATGACATACTTTTGACAGATAGTTCATAATAGTTCACTAATGGATACCACCCAGACTCTTTCTTCTCGTGTTCTCAAAACCGAAAATGTCAACTGGCGAGACTTTAAGTTCATCCAGCAGGATGGCTTTAAAGACTTGGAACCCGATGCAGCACACCGGTTAAAAGCTTCAATCCTGGCCAACAATTTCACTCAGCCTTTTTACGTGTGGGAGGATCCTCAGAATGGAACTATTTTCTGCCTCGATGGGAAACATCGCACCCTGATGCTAGAACAGCTCATCAAGGAAGGCCACAATGTTCCTTACCTTTTACCGGCCACATTCATTCACTGTGAAAATAAAAAGGAGGCAGCAAAGCTGGTGACAATTTATTCATCCATTTATGCTCGGGTTAGTCAGCAGGGATTGTTTGACTTTATGAAGGAGTATGATCTTGACTTTTCCGAGCTCCAGGAGCACATGGATTTGCCTGAGTTTGATTTGCTGGAAATGATGGAACTGCTCAATCCAACTGATGCTGCAGCAACTCAAGCAGCTGAAGCACGAGCCAGCCTTCAGGAAAAATTCATCATCCCACCTTTCAGCATTTTTGATACCAGACAAGGTTACTGGATGGACCGGAAAAGGAAGTGGATATCATTTGGCCTCGAAAGTGAAGAGGGGAGAGCCGAGGAGTTGTTCATGGCAAAGAGTGGCCAGTCATCTGGAATTTACAATCTCCGGAACCGGATGAGGGAAGCAACCGGGCAGGATCCTTCCTGGGATGAAATTCTGAAGGAAGCGAAAAAGCGAGGGATGCATGTGTACACCTGTACAAGTATTTTTGACCCGGTATTGACTGAGGTTATTTATACCTGGTTTAATGTCCCTGGAGGTCACATCCTGGATCCATTTGCTGGTGGATCGGTTAGAGGATTAGTTGCCTCTGAGCTTGGATTCCAATACACCGGGATTGATATTCGACCGGAGCAGGTTGAAGCAAACATTCAGCAAGCGATCCTCCTGGGTGCAAGTAAGGCTGAATGGATCACCGGTGATAGTTCTCAGCTGAGAAACATTCTCCCTGAAACGTTTCAGGCTGATCTTGTTTTCACTTGTCCTCCATATGCAGACCTCGAGGTTTACTCTGATTTGGAAGGTGACCTTTCAACGATGGAATATGATAAGTTCCTGAAGGTTTATCGCGAGATTATCATCCAGGCATGTTCTCGATTGAAGGAAGACAGGTTTGCATGTTTTGTGGTTGGGGACATTCGGGATGAGGCAGGTATTTACCGGAACTTTGTCAGTCAGACAATCGAAGCCTTTGCTGATGCAGACCTGGTTCTTTATAATGAAATCATCCTGATAAATGTTGCCGGTAGTCTCCCGGTGCGGGTTGGTCGCCAGATGGCAAACAGCAGGAAAGTTGGCAAGATGCATCAGAATGTCTTGGTGTTTTACAAGGGAGACCCGAAGCAAATAAAGGCAAATTATCCTGAGATTGAGGTGAAAGAAATATCTGAAAATGCTTGATTATCAAACAATATCAACCCAATATTGCAGTGCCTTTGACGATAGCGCAAATCAAAAAGGCTGGGTTTATGTTGAATTTTCTTGCCTCATTCAGAGGATTCTTTTGAGACGTTTTTTACCAGGAGAAAAAACACTGAAAAGAAAAATAATCGCGAGAGTACAATATTTAGCGCTTACTTTGCGTAAGCGCTAAAATTGTTGATATGGAAAACGAAAAACTTGACCCTCAGATGGCTGCCGAAAAAGAAAGAATTCTGGATTACTTATCACACCAGCTCGAGCTGAAGATTGAAGCACTCCAGGCAATGGAAGAGCCTATCACAACCGACACAATTAAGGATGTGCGGAAGATGGAAGAGCTCATCTTAAAAAGAGAAATTTATGACCTGAAGCGACACATTCAGGTTATCAAGATGATGTAAAATGTCCCAAAAGTCTACCAAGGTTGAAACTGACAAACGAACCCGGGCTGTCCAGGAATGGATGATGCAAGGCCACAGCTCAGCTGACATTGTTCGACAGTGCACAGCCCAATGGAATATCACCGGTAGACAGGCATACAAATACATCCGCAAAGCTTATGAAGCATTCCGGGAACAGGCTGAAAAGGATATGGAAGCCCGCAGGCAGTTTCATATCCAGTCCAGGCTTAAATTATTCCGGGATCTCCAAGATAAAAAATCCAGCAAGCCAGCTGGTACAGCACTGGCCATACTCCAGGATATCGCCAAGCTTGAAGGCTTGTATGTTGAGAAAACAGAAATCCTTGTCAACGACAGAGAAAGAATAGCAGCATTATTCCCCACTGAAGAGGAGTTGAATGAGCAAGAAACTGATCAATAAAAATTTCAGGGCTCTTGTCAATGCATACAATTCAGGATACAGAGGTGTGGTATTGGAGGGTTCAAGCCGATCCGGGAAAACATGGGCAGGGATTGACTTTCAATTGTATTTGACCTCCCATTCAACAGATAGGCTTGTAATCAATAATGTTCGCGAAACCTATAACAGCTTCAAGACAACCCTCTTTGATGATTACGACAAAAGGCTGAATCAGATCAACCTTAAATCACCTTTTCAGAATAAGGATGTAACCACTTTCAACCTCCTGGGAAGTAAAGTAAACTTCATGGGAGCAGATAAGGTATCGAAGTTTCACGGGATGGGTTCCGATTTTTTCTTTATCAATGAAGTTCTGAATGGAATTGAGAAAGGCTTTTTTGATCAGCTCGAGCAGCGATGCCGAAAGTTCTGGTGGATGGATTACAACCCATCGGCAAGCGACCACTGGGTATTTGACCTGGAGAAACGTCCTGATGTTCTATTTGTAAAGTCAACCTTCCTGGATAACCCCTTTGTTTCAAAGCATGAAAAGGCAAAGATACTCAGCTATGATACCGGGAACCATGACAATGTTGCTAATGGTACTGCCGATGACTACATGTGGAAAGTCTATGGCCTTGGTCTCAGGGCTTCGCCTGAAGGATTGATCTATCCAAATGTTAAATGGATTGATGAACTCCCGGAAGATTACGAAAGTGAATTCTATGGAGTTGACTGGGGTTATACGATTGACCCGACAGCCATTGTCCGGATCAGGATTTCAGGCCGGAACCTGTATGCAAAGCTGCTTACTTACACCCCGATTGAATCAGATGATGAATGTCTTGAGGTGATCAGGAAGATCGATGCAAAGGGAACTTTCTGGGCAGACAGTGAGAACCTGACCAGGATAGCGCACATCAGAAGAGGAGGGATAAACATTTTCCCGGCCAAGACAAAAAAGATCAAGTTCGGGATTGGGAAGGTTAAAAACTTTAACATTCACCTGGTCCGGGATCCAGCGGCCAAAAAAGAAGCCGAAAACTATAAGTGGCGGATGATCGATGGCATCCAGTTAAATGAACCGGTTGACAAGTACAACCATATGTGGGATGCTATCCGGTACGGGGCTGTGAGTAATTGTGACTGATGATTTTTAGGCATCATTTATGATAAATCTAATATATTCTACTATAATATTTATTAACCATCGATAGTATAAAAGTACTATGGTCTTCATCCGATACAGTCAATTCTTGGGGAAGGTAATTCATCCTGAATCTTCGCCCAATATATTTGAATGTTAGGTAAGTACTATAGCCTGCGATTGAATAATATATCAATGATAGCAGTTGTTCATTTGTTCTCTCCCTCAGTAAATTATCTAGTAGATATTTAGTTGTGTCATCAGTTTGGTCTTCTTCGAATCTTTGATCAATGAGTTTTAACAAAAGAAAGAACTTTTCACCATAAATTGCAAAATTTAATTTTAGAATTGGATTTCCTATAGAGCTTAAGATTTTATCTTTTGCCTCAGATTCATACTAGATCGGAAGAGCGTCGTGTAGGGAAAGAGTGTAGATCTCGGTGGT
>CALBTS010000736.1 GCA_937968035.1 uncultured Methanomethylovorans sp. | reverse complement strand
GCGATAGGCTCGGATACTTATCACTCAACGGATCCACGGAAAGCCAGATAGAGATGTTCGGATCATAGTACCTTGCCCCGAAATATGTACAGCAATTCATAAGTTATAAAAGGTCAAATAATGAATCGCAAATATTAATCGGATGTTTATGTCTGTGAAGTTGAAATCAATAGAATTTGAAGCAAAGGCCGAAAGTATTTGAGCACTACCCAAATCTTGATGCAATTCAAGTTCACGTGTATACTCATAAATGAAAGGATAAAACTCACCAACTGCTTTTAAGTATGCGAGATATTTGCCATTCATATTTATATTTATCCCTGTCGTTCCATAATGTGTTGATTGATTAGACCACCAAATCTCTTTTGCAATATCATATTCTTCAACTTGTTGGTAAATAGTCAGTATTTCATCGTATTTAATAACTCCTTGTCCCTGTTCAGCATTCTCGAGTGTTTTAATTGCAAACGTCATATATGCCTTTTTAACAGAGACCACATCAAATGATTTTAATAAAACACTATCGAATTTCTCAACAATGGCGTAGAGCTCATTTAATTCGTCATTTGTGAATAATCTTTCAGGGTTGACGAATGAGACTTGTGCGTTATTACAATTTGTGTTTATTAGAATTAAAAAAAGCACCGAAAAGTATTGTGTCCAAATTGCTCTCATCTTCTGTTCCATATTGTTATTACAGGAACCGCTATCGACTGTAGCCCAGGCCTGCTCTTGTATGGGTTAGTAGGATATGCATTTGGGTGTAAAAAGTCAAATGCCTCATCCTCGTTATGTAAAGTCCTGGAGGGCCAACCATTAGGGAATGTGGAAAACCTACCATCATTACTGCCTCCAATACCGAGATTAATATTCATCTCCTCCCCTAATATTGTAACTCTCGTTGGTTTCTTAGGATCTGTTGAAATCCCCCAAGAAGAACCTCCAGCTCTGCCTCTATATGCAACTTTTAGATTCGAAAAATAGTTATGCACACTTGCTTCACTATTGCCTTTTTTGTTCTCTCTATTAATAGCAAATGCCATTTGTCGATTAATATCATCATCTTTAACATCAGGACTTGTTACATTCACCCTCAAAACTTCACTGCCAGTAGCTTCCTTAGCCTGAGCTCCGGTTATGGTTGTTTCTCCTGCTCTAACTTTTGATTTAGGATCTAACATCATAGAGGCCTGTTTATCGGTTAACCCATATTGGTCTTTAAAGGTCTCGTAAGTATCCCCCTTTTCTGCAGTATAGGTAGCATTTCCCTCATCATCAAGTCCAGGAATCCAAGTCCCATCAGGGTCATATAACATAATAGGATTATTAGCACAGTAATTATATGGTGACAGCCCCGGATACTTATCACTCAACGGATCCACGCTAAGCCAGATGGAGATATTGGGGTCATAGTATCTGGCCCCGAAATAGGAGTACCCCGTCTCATCATCAAGCTCCTTACCTGTTTGGACCCCTCCCTGCCCTCCCCTGAGAGGGGAGGGTATTTCCATTTCCAACGCCTCTCCTTGACAAGGGGAGAGGTTTAGAGACGCGTTAAAAAGGGCTAATTCCTGGCCTAAGGTCATAGATGTACTCCAAATTAATCATGTTATAAAACGCTTCTTTTTTCACCGCAATGTTTATTATGCTTTCATCATCTCTTCGCTAGCAAGGACTAAGCCTTGCACACTGTGCAGTGAGGACGTACGCATGGTAGGGATTAATTACTCTATCGGATCATAATCAACAATTTTGACTAAATACCATAATCCGTCAAGCATTTTAAAATAATAACGTCTGTCAACTGATGAAAACCCTTTCCATTGAAAAACCATCTCATCGCTATTTCTGAACTTGCAATCAAAGTTATCATAGAAAACAGGATATGCGTCCTCTCCACGATCTTCTAAAGAATAAAATAACCTGTCATGATGATATGACTCCATTCGCACGGATGTAGTATCTTCTTTGTCATTAGCATAATTCCATGACACATATACGAGTGGGAAACAGACTCTTTGTCGCTGGAATATTGAGTCTTGAGCAAATCTCGAGATAAAAGTGCTGAAACCCTCGTTCTGTGACCTCGTAATTATCGGATTAATAATTAGGAAAAACAGCAACGCCCCTTTAATGATTATGAGGATTTTGGGTGTAGATTCATTCATCTTTCCCTCCTAAATTAGCATTCTCTTTTCTAAATTGCTTACCAGTATTTGTATAGGCATCCCTTTCATTTATCATTTGCTGCGGATCTTTAAGATCTACATCCATACTTGCATCAACTTTCGACTGATCTCCAATAACAGGATTTATCTTATCCCAGGTTCCTGATTCTGGATTAAATTTCTCAATTTGATAATGCAAATGGGGACCTTCGCTTCTTCCTGTACTACCAACATTTCCTATATAATCTGTTTCCGTAACTTCCTGTCCTTTCTTTAATTCAGACGGACTCTCCATATGCATGTAAGTTGTTCTAATATCACCATTAGTAATTTGAACCCAGTTCCCTGCGGTCGTGCTGACTCCAGATTGGGTAACGATTCCATCATGAGTTGCTATTATTGCACCACCTGAAAGGTTCCCATGGGGTGTCTTGTGCACTATATCTACGCCTCCATGAAACTTGCCTGTAGAATTGCGATACATTCCACTCACGATTTTCCGATTGCCTTCATTATATGTTTTAGAGATAGGCCAGGGAATAGCACCATTAGGATCAATAAATCTTAAAGGATTATTCAGACAGTAGGTATAGGCTGACCAACCCGGATACTTATCACTCAACGGATCCACGGATAGCCAAATCGAGATACTCGGATCATAGTATCTGGCCCCGAAGTATGAATACCCTGTTTCATCATCTAATTCCTTAGCTGAAAACTTGTAAGGCGTGTTCCATATGCTTCGTTCTTCGATGAATAATTCTCCAAAGGGAAGATACTCCAGGTGCTGGGTGGGTTCGCCGGTGGCACCGGTGATGAAGCTGCTGCTGCCCAAATGGTCCGGGTGGTAGAAATAGCGCAGAAACTCATGATTGTTTTGGTTG
>CALBTS010000735.1 GCA_937968035.1 uncultured Methanomethylovorans sp. | reverse complement strand
ACCAATGCAGTATATTTATCTTGCATGAGAGGTATGATGTTCACTTAGTATCATCTATAGATCATATTATTCGTACTTAATAAGTTCCAGATGTTTATTTTGTCAACTGGTGGTGTTTTAAATGGGTTTTACTGAAAAACTTGGTCCAAGACTGCTCAATAGGCATGAAATACCTCTGCTCTTTTCTTTCTTTTTCCTTCTTGTAGCATTAAAAGCAATTTTAATATTTCCGTTCACTACTCCCTGGATATTTGCAGATGAACTTGTATACTCAAAGCTTGCTCACGATATTTTGGACCTTGTCTTCATAAGTGATATAACAGACGCTCAAACGTATCCACCCGGTTATTCGATTTTCTTATCCGTTGCTGATCTCTTTTCTTCGGACAAACAGGCATTATATCGTAACATGCTGTTTGTGAACAGTTTCCTTTCCTCTTCGACCATTTTCCCGGCATATTTCATATTGAAGAAGTATACTTCAAAGTTCCAGGCTCTGGGTGGTTCTTTAATAATATCTACGCTTCCAAGTGTTGTAACATATACATTTGTACTGATGAGTGAGAACCTTTTTGTTCCCCTCACGCTCTATTCAATTTGGTTTCTCCACGAGTGTTTTGAACACGATAAGATGCGATGGCATTTTCTGGCAGGTATATCTATCTTTTACCTTTATCTTACAAGAGAAACAGGGATCGTATTCATTGTTTCAGTATTTCTAGCGATCTTTTATTTTTTTTGGATCACGGGAAGCAATGTTACATCAAAGACCCTGAAAAATTGGCTAGTTCTAGTCTTTTCCTTTACACTGCCAACTGTTGGCTGGTCGTTATATAAAAAAACAGGTTTCTCTACAGGTTCATTATATAATACTTCGACATATTCTTCTTCTCTGCTGGACAGCTTCACTAAGGTCGATTCATTTGAGCTATTTGTTCGCTTGGTGCTCAATGAGATAGGATACATATTATTATCCACCTACATTATCATTTTTATTGTATGTTTCCTATTAATTTCAGAAAGCACATTCAAATTAAAGTTTGCTGGACCTTCTGGAGGTCTTGCAATAGGTGATCCGAAAAATACTATTGCTTTAAATTCAACCATTGTATATTTCATTAGTTTTAGTGCAGGATTAATACTAATTACAGTTGCACATATGAAGAGATATATAGGTAATCCTGAAAACTTTATTTTTGGGAGGTATATTGACCCGATAGTACCTGTGGTCTTTTTATTTGGCCTCATAGGAATAGCTTTCTTACAGACCAGATATGATGATATCGGCATTAAACGGAAGTATAAACAAATAATGTTCTTAACTATTTTAGTTGTTCCTTTGCTTTACTACTTACCGCATACCTATTATGGTTTTCCAAATATGTTCGGCATTTTTTATGTCATATATCTACAGAAATATATGAGCTACATGATTTTACTTTTTTTATTTGCGGCACTTTTTGTGATCATACCGCTCTATCTCCTGAAAGATACGCATAATAGCAGGTCGATGAATTTGTTCTTTGTCTATCTCATATTCTTATCTGTACTTCTCTGCATACCTACATATGAAATGCAGCTTGAACATGTGAGGAATATGAATAGTGTTAATCAGATCGGAAGATACTTAGAGGACCACAGTTCAGATGATACTCTTATTTTAATAGACCAGGAGGATGTAAGTAAATATTTAGGCTATCAAATGTGGTTCCGCACTCGATATTGGGTAAATGGCGAATTTGTCCAAGGTCATATCTATGATGGCCCTTCAGAGCTTAGTACGAAAAAAATTATGAACGATGCAGATTACATAATCTCAAAGAAATTATTACCTTATGAGTGTGTACAGGCAACAGATGACGACTACAAGTTATATGATCTAAAAGCATCTTCGCAGCTTGATTCAAATGTTGCACTGCCATATACTATAGATATTGGAAAGGATGATAAACATTTTATTGAGGGTTTTTATGGTCCGGAATTGGGAAAAATAAGGTGGACAACTAATTCTTCAAAGATCAAAATAGAATACGGTCAAGATCAAGGGAGATCGGAAGAGCGTCGTGTAGGGAAAGAGTGTAGATCTCGG
>CALBTS010000734.1 GCA_937968035.1 uncultured Methanomethylovorans sp. | reverse complement strand
ACCTTACGATGTATCGCAGGTCTGGAAAAACCCAATGGAGGAAAGATCACTGTGAACGGTACAGTGTACTTCGACTGTCATAACAGGATAGACCTGCCCCCACAAAAGCGTAGCCTTGGTTACGTGTTCCAGAACTACGCCCTTTTCCCCCACATGGACGTAAAGAAAAATATCACATACGGACTCAAGGGCAGGACAGACCAGGAAAAAGAAAGGAGAATGAGGGAAATGCTCCAGCTTTTACATATAGAAGGACTGGAGGACCACTATCCTTCACAGCTTTCAGGAGGACAGAAACAACGTGTGGCTCTGGCCCGTGCTGTGGCTCCCGGACCTGACATATTGTTACTCGACGAGCCTTTTTCCGCACTGGATATGATCGTGCGTATGAAATTGAGGGAAAGGATAAAACTGATCCAGAAAGAGCTGAACATACCAGTGCTTTTCATCACCCATAACCCTGTGGAGGCTTTCACCCTTGCTGACAGGGTTGTAGTGTACCATGAGGGGACAGTGCAGCAGACAGGAACACCTGAAGAGGTATTCTATCATCCGAAGAACAGACACGTAGCAGAGCTTGCAGGTGTGACAAATATATTTGATGATGCCGTATTTACACGCCATATAGATGAACATAGAACATTGTTCAAGGCAGGGGATCTGGATATAATTGCCAGACACGTTGATCTTGAACCTGATGAAAGGGTATCATGGGGCATTCGCCCCGAAAATATCACCCTTGTTGGTCCCGATAAGGACAATATAGGAATGCATGAAAATCGTTTCAGCGGAAAAGTTATGAGCATCGTCAACAAAGGCACGAGCAAGCTCATAGCAGTGGGATCGAACAACGAGAGAAGGATACTGATCTCTGAAGTATCGAACAAAGAGTATGAAGAACTTAACCTTTTTCAGGGATGCAGTTGCACATTTTCATTTGCATCCAGGGACATACTGATATTCGTCTGATCTTAACACTTTTTTTATTGAGAATATAGCTTCATATAAAATGTTCAAGCCACACCTGTAAGTTAACTATTTATAGCAGGATATTAGAAATATACCACATAAAGATAGAAATATCACATATAATGAGAGGTATCCAACATGGACAACAGGTACAAATATAGTCTTTATGCAGCAATAATAGCCTTTGTGGCAGGAGTGACGGCGAGTGTCCTGCAAATAGGCAATGAAGAGGTTGCAAATATATTGATCAACATCGGTGTGGCCCTTATAGCTGTACTGCTGATCAGGCTGAGAAGGACAGGGAACCTGCCGGAAAAAGATGAGAGGACAAAGAAGCTGGGTGCTTATGGCCTGTCATACTCATGGCTCATCACATTTCTCGCTTTGAACCTGATATTCTGGATAGATCGCCTGCGGTTTGCACAGCTCACAGTATCCGAAGTAGTGTTCATTCTCGGAATTCTTATGCTGGTGACTGCAAAAGGTTTCCAGTGGCATTTCCTCTCAAAAGGCGATATGGACTGATCAACGATCTATAGCAGAGGTGTCGCATGCAGACAAGGATCAAAGAGTTCAGAGCACGATACGACCTAACCCAGGAAGATCTGGCAAAAAAGGTCGGCGTCCGCAGGGAAACAATAGGTTTTCTGGAAAAGGGAAAATACAATCCATCGCTGAAACTTGCATACAGGATAGCAAAATGCCTGAACTCCACGTTAGACGAGCTATTTATATTCGATGACAGTGACCTCTAAAATGAGAGATATGGAAACAAGAACGAAAGTCTGGATCACGGAAGACGGAAAACCCGTAATAGGAGAAGGGAAAGTCGCCCTTCTCAAGGCAATAGATGAAGAAGGGTCACTACGCAAAGCATGCAGCAAAGTAGGTGTTTCCTACAAGCATGCATGGCTGGTGCTCAATAAGATGAGTGAACGTCTGGGCGAAGATGTAGTAGTGACAGTAAGAGGAGGAAAAGCACAGGGCACCTTTCTCACTGATGCTGGCCGCAAACTCATAAAAGAATACGATATGAACAAGCAGCTGCTCAACGATACAATGCATGATGAGACTTTCAGGGAGGACCTTGGATTACACCTTTCCGCACGCAACAGGATACCTGCAAAGGTGATTGAAGTAGAAAAGGGAGACCTGGCCTCAAGAGTAAAATTGTCCATAGAAGCTGCAGTGCTCAGCTCACTTATTACCACCGAGGCAGTTGAAAAGCTGGATATAAAAGAAGGTGACGAGGTCTTTGCAGTGATCAAGTCTACTGAAGTTCTTATTGGTAAAAGGGCGGTAAAGAAGGATTAAGCCTGTGGTACCCTCTGCCTGCCTTTTCTCTTAAAACATAGATCAATGTTCTAAATTACACTTTTTTCGGAACATACCATAGACCATAAGAGGAAGTAGCACAAGTGCAAATGCAAGCTGGATGTATGGTGGTGCAATATCTGCTCCACTTCCCACAACTGCAGCTGCCTGTATCCCAAGTCTCAGATATATGTAATCCAGAAGCAGGCCGAACCCCATGGAACATACTGCTATCATGCCAACATAGACCATAGCAGTCCTTTTCCCCAGGAATTTCATTACCATGGTGATGGTTGCAGCGTTCGTCGCCGGTCCTGCAAGGAGGAACACAAAAGCTGTTCCTGGACTCATACCTTTTGCAACCAGTGCTGCAGCAAGAGGTGTAGACGTGGTCGCACAAATATAGAGAGGTATGCCTATCAGAAGCATTATCAACATTGAAAAAATCCCACCTCCCAGATAGGAACTGATAACCTCTTCAGGTATCAAGTATGCAATAATGCCTGCAATTATGGTCCCTATTATCAGCCATTTTGAAATATCCCCAAGAAGGTCTACAAATGCATACTTTATACCAGCTGATATTCTGGGAACTGTACCAGTATTAATATCCGAAGAGCATGCCCCTCCCGGACAGGAACAACCGCATCCTTGGATAGCTGGAGCGTGCATCATGACAAGGGGTTTGTTTAAATGGGTCTTCTTCTCAGTTACCGATGAAAAGTTTTCAACTATGCCTGCTGCTATAGCCGTGAACAGTGTAGCCAATGGCCTGAATACCGTCATTATGGGATCAAGTAAAGCGTAGGTGATCGCAATGGAATCAACTCCTGTTTCCGGTGTAGAGATCATGAAGGATAACGTAGCCCCTTTTGTTGCACCTCTTTTCTTAAGAGATAAGGCCGTAGGTACCACTCCACATGAACATAACGGCAACGGCAAACCCATGATAGATGCATTGATCACAGACCTTACTTTTCCTGCTGATTCACCCAGATAAGACAGCACTTTTTCGTCCGGCACAAATGCATGCAATATGCCTGCGATCAGGAATCCCAGGAAAAGATAAGGAGACATCTCCAGGAAAAGTGACCAGGATTCAAATGAAATGCCATACAGGATCTGTATGATCGATGCTTCGGATATCAGGATTCCATCTCCTTTGCGTGCTGCTTGCACATCTCCACAAGTACACTTACGTGCTCATCAGCCAGATGATAGACAGTAAAACGGCCTTCTCTTTTTGTCCTCACAAGGTCTAGCTGGCGCAGGGTACGCAAGCTGTGAGAGATAGCCGATTGGGATTGTCCCAGCATATTTTCAATATCAGTCACACAAAGAGGACACTGCTGTAAAAGTAGAAGGATCTGCAGACGTGTTGTGCATTGTAATGCACCAAAAGTTTGGCATATGCGGTTCAGCACTTGTTCAGAGGGCAGCCTATGGATCATAGCTTTAATAGCTGCTTCATCCATGCATGAATGGGACATATATATGAACATATGAACAATAGTTCATATAAGTAACCGTCAGATCGGGGGATAGAAGAACAAAATAATTATAAATGCCACTATCAAGAGAGATAGCCAATCCTCTTTGTGCATATCCAGTTCTAACATGGATGTCCTGTATGCACCCTGATAACATCGGCTTTCCATAGCCATCGCCAGGTCCTCTGTCACACGCAATGTATTGCGGATCATAGGCACAGCTATGGAAGGAATGGCCTTCAAAGGATTACGACGCAGATCCATACCTCTGGAAACCTGTGCTTCTGTGATTTGCTGCAGACTCTCGTGAAGCAAGGGCACAAAACGCATGGAAATGGACATCATGGTGGCAAGGTCATAGGATGAAATGCCCAACAGAGAAAGGGGTAGTGGGCGCAGCATCCTTTCTATACCTAAAGTAATGAGGGCAGGACGTGTGGTTGAAATAAGCAATGAGGCGAAAAGGACAAGCAGAATGAATCGTGAAGTAACAAGCATCCCTTTCCAGAGTCCTTCATAACTTACACCTAATGGCCCCAGGTAAAACAGCCCCTCACTTTCTGAGAACATGACCTCTACCAAGAAAATGAAAATGAAGAACAACAGCATGGGACGAAGAGAGTTAAGATGGTGCTTTATTCCCTGCTTTGCAAGAAGTGCAAATAAGAGAAAAGCACTTGATAACAAAACCATATCCTGAGAACTGGATGCCCCCAGTACAACAACACTAAGCAGCATTACTGATACAAGTTTCGTACGGGGGTCCAGCCTGTGAAGAACAGATCTTCCCTCGATGTAGGAAAAGAACAGTTCATTCATGTGCTGTCCCCATCCTTTTGATACGCATTATTTCCTGGAAAGCCTCTTCCACATCGAATATTTTTTCTTCGACCTTTATCCCGCATCTGCGAAGCTCCCTCATCAACAAAGGAATATCAGGAATTTGTGGAAGAGTAGATAAAAAAAAGTCCTCAGGTGTGCCATCAAATGCTATTTTTCCCTGGTCCATGAAAACCATCCTGGTAGCTGAGGGCAACACATGATCTAAATTGTGAGTTATGATCACTATAGTGATCCCCATGGCATGAACCTGTGCCAATGCCTTGGAGAGTTCTTTTCTGCCCTTAGGATCAAGCCCTGTGAAGGGTTCATCAAGAACGATATATTTAGGACTTGCAGCGATGACACCGGCAAGGGCCACCAGCCTCATATGGCCATTACTTAAACTGAAAGGTGATCTTGAAGCGATCTTTCCATCCATTCCCAGCAGTTTTAATGACCAGCTCACTTTTGAACGCAATTCCTCACCGGAAATTCCAAAGTTGGATGGTGCAAAAGCGACATCTTCAAACACTGTCCTTGCAAATAGTTGCTGCTGGGGAAACTGGAACAGCATTCCTACTAGTTTCCTGGCATGAACAGAAGCTGCATTATACCCATCCACAGTCACTTTTCCTGAAGAGGGCTTTAAAAGGCCGTTGAAATGTTTTACAAGAGTGGTTTTCCCTGAACCTACTTCTCCCATAATGACCAGAAATTCACCTTCTTCTATCTTCAGGCTCACTTTGTCAAGCACCATTTGCTCTAACTGGGTTTTTCGTGCATAGGAAAAGCTGACATTTTCTACAATGACCGACATATCCCCTCCGCCAGAGTAAGTGGAGACAATGGCTGACCATTCAGGTGAATAATACCTGCGTCTTCAAGTCTTAGTGCAAGCTGCACTAAAGGGGGCACCTCAAAAAGATCATGGTCCCGAAGGAATTCCCTGATAATGTCACGCGGTGCACCATCGGCTATGACCTTACCGTTATCCATCACCAGAACACGGTCTGAGATCAGTGCTTCTTCCAGCCGGTGGGTTATATAAAGCAGGCCTATTCCTTTTTTTTTAAGAGAAAGCACTATATTGAGCACTTCTGTGCATGATCGTGGGTCCAGCATAGAAGTCGCTTCATCCAGCACGAGGAATTTAGAACCCATAGATAAAGACCCTGCAATGGCCGCTTTCTGTTTCTGGCCACCGCTCAGGGAACCTGGAGAAGCATACCTATACTTTTCCATACCAGTAACTGTTAATGCTTCTGAAACCAAATATCTGATCTCTGCAGGCGGAAGTGCTAAATTCTCTAAACCAAAGGCAATATCCTCTTCCAGTGTGCTTCCAAAGAACTGCACATTAGGGTTCTGAAAAACCATACCAACAACCTGTCTGATCTTCCAGAGATGAGAAGAGTCTCTCGTATCCATACCCATCACCTCCACAGAACCTTCAGTGGGCCTTAAGAGGCCGTTCAAGTGCCTGGACAGAGTGGACTTGCCACAGCCATTGGGACCCATTAAGGTTACAAATTCACCCATTTTTAGTTCAAGATCAATGGAATCAAGCACATATGTGCCATCGGGATAGCTGTATGAAAGGTCCTTAATGGATATCATGCACTTATAC
>CALBTS010000733.1 GCA_937968035.1 uncultured Methanomethylovorans sp. | reverse complement strand
GATCGAGAGGTAGCGGACCTACTAGAAGTTTGGTTCTTTTGTGAAGGTCCATCAGATTTCCTTTGAGCAGTAACGTCCTCTCTCATCCTCGAACTATCTTTAACTTCCATATTGATGTTATTATCCAGGATGAACTTCTTGACCATAGATGTCATATTGTCTGCCAGTGATGCAAGTTTCTCTGCAGACCTGGCAAGTTCCTGCATACCTGCTGTCTGTTCCTCGACCGCGGCTGATGCTTCCTGAGTACCGGCTGCAGATTCTTCTGAGATCGTGGATACTTCTTCCATGGAGGCTGTGATCTCTTGGATAGACGCTGACTGTTCCTCTGCTGCTGCAGCTATCTCCTGAACCATCATCGCTATCTCGTTCCCTCCGTCCACAACCTTTGTCATACTTTCAGCAGCTTCGTTCATAACAGCACTGCCCTTTGCAACTTCTTCCGAGCTTCTGTTAATAGAGGTTACTGCATTTTTGGTGCCTTCCTGTATGTCGTTGATAAGGCCTGCGATCTGTTTGGCAGCGTTGCCTGAATCTTCTGCCAGCTTACGAACCTCATCTGCAACTACAGCAAAACCCCTGCCATGTTCTCCGGCACGTGCTGCTTCTATGGCAGCGTTAAGAGCCAGCAGGTTCGTCTGGTCTGCAATGCTTGTGATCAGGTTCACTATTTCGCTTATCTGGCTGGACTTCTTATCCAGTTGTTTGATCACTTCTCCAGCTTCAGCCTCAGCTTTCTGGATGTCAGTCATTTTAGCTATCAGTTCACCGGTTCCTTTGCTCATTATCTTGATCATTTCGTTGGACTGAGCTGCCGTTTCTGCTGCTTTCTGGGAATTGGATGCAACCTCCTGAACGGTCTTGGTCATGTCAACCATTGCCCTGGATACATCCGAGGACTTAGCGGCCTGATCCTGAGCGCCCTTCGAGATCTCTCCCACGGTTTCAGCTATCTGATTTGATGCAGCGGTCATTTCTTCACTGGATGCAGACATAGATTCTGCCGTGATGGCCACATTACTTGCACCTTCATTTACAAGAGAAACAATAGCATTCAATGAACGTCTGCTTTCCTCTATACCATCGGTGATGCTTCTGAAATCGCCAATACCTTCAACTTTCACTTTTCTTGACAGATCGTTGTTGGAAATAGCATTCAATACCTCGCTTGAATCGTTTATGAGGGCCTGTAGCTGATCTCCGAACTGGTTCAATGTTTCAGCAAGTTTTCTGAAATCTCCCTGGACATCGATCTCCATTCTTGCAGCAAGGTCACCAGCCGCGTATGCATCGATCACTTTTGCAGCAACATTAAGGGGTTCTACGACAGCGTCCATTGTTGCATTGATACCTTCCACAACCTTACCGAACTCGCCTTTGTGTTTTGAGGCATCAACCCTTGTAGCAAGCTTGCCTTCAACTGCTGCATGTGAAAGCAGGAGTGAATCATCAACAAGCATCTTTATGTTCTCGATCATCTTTATAAAAGCCGGGATCAACTGGTCGTTCGCCGATAACCTGCCTATTTTCTTGTACTGGTCCAGTTCATGAAGGTCACCTGCAGCCACATTGATAAAGGCGTTCTGAACATTGATGATCTTCTGTCTTATTTCATTGGTGGCTTTTGCAATCTCTGCGAATATACCCTGATAATGGCCTTCTACTTTCTGTGTACAGTCGTTCACAGCCAGAGTTTGCATGACCTTGTCGCTTTCTACAAGACCGCCAAGACCATCGATACATGCGTTGATGTTGTTCTTGATCTCGTTAAAGTCGCCTTTGTATTCGTCAGTGATCTTCTCAGGGATCTCTCCTCTGGATATAAAGGCTACCTTTTCAGCAGCAACGTTCAATGGGTCAACAAGTGCATCCATTGAATAGTTTACAGCTTTGACAGCTTCTTCGAACTTGCCTTTGAACCTGGTAACATCAACCCTGTGGTCAAGTCTGCCTTCCTCGGTAGCCTTGCCCAGTGCAAGGAACTCTTCTGTGAGGCCCAGGACATTTTCCATCAACCTGATAGTGTTTGGCAGCAACTCGTCATTAGCTGATCTCTTTCCGGCTTTCTTATAACGTTCAAGGTCACTGAAATCACCTCTTGCCATGTACTCGAAGGTACGTGTGATGTTAGTGAGCCGAGCACGTACTTCATTGACAGCAGCTGCATTTTCTGCAAATATACCCTGATATGCATTTCCTTCCATACTGCAAGTCAGGTCGTTAGTGGCAAGTTTCTTGAGCACATCAGTGCTTTCCTGCATGGGTCCTCCCACAGCATCCAGTGTCTGGTTCAGAGATGCTATTATATCTCTGTATTTACCTGCATGCTTGGATTCCTCGGCCCGCAGCTGCACATTTCCTGCAATTCCTGCCTGAGCCAGTTTGTTCGCATCTTCAAGAAGAGCATTTATAGCTGCTGCACAGTTGTTGAGATTGTTCTTCATTTCTCCGTAGGATCCATTATATTCCTTCGTGATCACTGGAGGTATGTCTCCACTGGCAATCCTGTTCATATATTTCACTGCTGCCAGGAAGGGATCAACTATAGAGTTCATACATGTGTTCATTCCTTCCATGATCTTGAGGTAATTGCCCGCATAGCCAGTTGTATCAAGCCTCGTATCCAGCTGGCCATTGACAATGGCATTTGACATACCAATTACTTTATTTGTGATCTCCACTTCTTTTCCCATATCGAAGACGAACTCCACGGCACCTACTATTTCCCCTGAGGCATCCTTGATCGGAGCTGCTGTGTAGCGGACGGGGATATTATTTGAAGATATTCTGGCAGTTGTTTCTCCTGTCAGTGTTTCACCTTTTCGTATTGCCATAGCAGATCTGCATTTCTCGGTATTACAATGACCTGTGTTCAGCAGTTCAAAGCATTTTTTACCGAGACATTTGTCCACTGGCAGGCCGATGAAGTCAGAGGCGGCTTTATTAATGTAAACTAAATTGAAATCCTTGTCCATACTAACGATGGGCATGGGGACATTGTCCAGGATGTTCGCGCGTTTGAACGTTTCGCACATCATTTTATTAATAGAGGTTGCAAGCTCTTCATGCTTGGGTTCTTTCTGGGGATCTATCCTTACAGAAAAATCGCCTCTGTTCGCGTTCTCTACCACATTTGATATTTCATCCAGCATCTTCCAGTCTTTATCGGTTGCAGACTGCCACATTTTTGAGATGTCATTCAACATTCCACATCACATTCCATTTATTTCTAAACAGTGATAACTTATATATTATAATTACATAGAATTTATAATCAACATTTAATCTTGGTATATATAAATATAGTGTAAATTAATATAAAATTGAATATTTTTTTAAAAGTATTGTCTTGCAGCCAGGATGTTATATCCCTGATGTCTAACGGTGATCCTGCTTTCCTGATGAACTATCTTCTATTCAGTACCAAACACAACAGGCAGTGTTTTGAATTCTACATGAAAGTACTGTACATAACTACACTACATCTTTGCTTAGCAATAAATAACGTAATTGAATCCGGAGAACCAGAAACTAAATATTACATCATGGAGTATTAAGTACAATTTTAGCTTGAGCTGCACATGAATTTGGCTCATTTACATTTATAATATCTAATTTATTTATGTCCCAGAGGTGTCACATGAAAGTAAAAATTACAGAGACCGTCCTGCGAGATGCACACCAATCGCTCATAGCTACCCGCATGCGCACCCGCAACATGCTCCCCATAATGGACAAACTGGATCAGGTAGGGTATTATTCCCTTGAGATGTGGGGAGGTGCCACATTTGATACCTGTATCAGATATCTGAACGAGGATCCGTGGGAAAGGCTCAGGTCACTCAAGAAACAAATGCATAATACCTATGCTCAGATGTTACTTCGGGGACAGAACCTCGTGGGTTACAGGCATTATTCTGATGATGTTGTTGAGAAGTTCGTTCAAAAGGCCTATGAAAATGGCATAGATATTTTCAGGGTATTCGATGCTGTCAATGATATCCGCAATATGGAAAAGGCCATCTCCGTAGCTAAAAAGCAGGGGGCACATGTCCAGGGTACTATCTGTTACACCATAAGCCCGGTCCACACCGTGGAAAAATACGTGGAGCTGGCAAAAGATCTGGCTGAGCATGACTGTGATTCATTGTGTATCAAGGACATGGCAGGACTTATCTCGCCCCATCAGGCCTATGAGCTTGTAAAGGCTATCAAGAAAGAGGTCAACCTGCCAGTGGACCTGCATTCTCATTGTACGTCCGGTATGGCACCCATGAGCTATATGGCAGCATGCCGGGCAGGTGTCGATATACTGGACACTGCGGTATCGCCCCTTGCATGGGGGACTTCACAGCCACCCACTGAATCCATAGTGGCTGCCCTGGAAGAGACAGAGCGTGCCACTGGTCTGGACATAGAGCTCATTACAGAGGTCGCAGAGTATTTCAAGAATATAAAAGATGAGCTGAGGTGCGTTCTTAGTCCAATTTCAGAGCAGATAGATACCAATGTGCTGGTATATCAGATACCGGGTGGCATGCTCTCCAACCTTGTAT
>CALBTS010000732.1 GCA_937968035.1 uncultured Methanomethylovorans sp. | reverse complement strand
AGACATCAAACTGTCAAAGTACGTTGTTAAGATCCCATACGCAAAAGACATCACATGGAATGATCCTGGAAACCGTCGAAACTTGCCTATCTTCCTGGACATTATCAAAAGTTATGCAGTTCTCAGGCATCGACAGAGGCGGAAGGATCCAGACGGGGCCCTTATAGCAGACCTTGAAGACTACGAAGCGGCAAAGGCTCTTTACACAAGCAGAGCAGAGAACCAGGGTCTTAAACTCACTGATGCTGAAATGAAGTTTTGCGCTGTCCTGGCAAAACGCAAAGAGGCCACACGTGAAGAAATTGCAAAGGCACTAGGTGTTACAGTTGGCAGGGTCTCACATCTAGTTTACGGAAAAAACAAAAACAACGATTCAGGCCTGATCAACAAAGTAAAGGGGCTTTCCTATGAAAAAAGAACAGTAGAGACAGCACGCGGTCATTATGCGCAGAAAGTATACTTCTGTCTAAGTGACTTCAATGCATTTGATCTCTTTGGCTCGGTGGTATCTCTGGCTATCGATGATACCCACTGTTACCACTCTGATACCCATACTATTACCTATAATAATAACAGTAGACACTCTGATACCTCTGATACCATAAAAAAAGAAGAGTATGTAGAAAATCTCACAGACTCTTTTTCAAAAGATGATAGTTCTACTTTTACACACGAAGTCAAAAACGGGGTATCAGAGGTATCAGACTGTCAGCCAATACCGAACAGTGAGGTAACAGTGGAGGTAATTCCTAGTGTAACAGCGGCTATTGATTGCGGTAATAGTGGGGGCGGACATTGGGAAAACATGTTCAGCCGCCTGAGGTTATGGGAAAAAACACACGGTCCCATAAACCATACTAACTCGTGGATGGCTGTGCATGATCTTGGCAAGGCTCTAAAAGTCCCATATGACGAACTCCAAACAATAGTTGAGAAATACGCAAAGCTCGCGGATCCTGAGACCATCCCGAGTCGTGCGGAGGTGGTCACATGACCGCCCTCTCAAAAACCATCCTGAAGGCAAAAGCCAGCGTAGAAAAGCGAGCCGGCACTGCTGGCAGGTGGACAAGGACAAGTGCATCTAATGGCAGGATCTCTCTTTACGTTCTCCTGGACAAGCAACCTGTGGGATATGTCCTGGCAGATCATACTCGTAACCTTGTGAGGTCCTTTGATTCAGAGCTGAGGCATATCTCCACACATAGGCCGATGGAATCCGGTAAGATTGCAAGTGTTCACAGATGCCCCCCTCGAAGCCGACCTAAAAAGGGCGTGCAACTGCCTTCCCTTGTCAATCAGATGTGTATATCCTGGCAAGAAAAGAACGGATATATCAACGCTGAAAACTATCACGACTGTTTGGTATCAATAATTCGTGATATCGAAAACGTATATGGTATGAGTGTCGGTGCTGTCGGCCTGGCAATAGATGCAGTGGTCAAGACCGGCAAGATCAAGAAATGTTCATGCTGTGGTGCTGTGCCTGCTAAAAACAAAAAAGTAAATGGGGACAGCTATGACTTATGTGCTCAGTGTGAAGGCCTGGTTTTCTTCCAGGATCTTGGACCGAAGGAGGGGTACACATGAGGAACATACAGGCCTTAACTCATGTGGAAATATATCACATTCTCCAGGAAGCTCCGAAAAGGTGTTACTTCGATATTGCGCATGAACTCGATATTGGTGTGAACACCGTGAAGCGTGTGATCCGGAATTACAACAACTCTATACAGGTGCAATCAGATGCAGCAAATACGTTACCATACTATCCACGATTTGAGCCAAGCGGACAAAGCTCGGATCGTAAAAGAAGCGCCTATAAAATGTCATCGAGAATTAGCAAACGAGTACAATGTAAAGATAGGGACCATAAGAAGAGTGGTAATGGAGGCCAGGCAAAGAGATACGAACAGTTGACTTTGTATTAAAAATTGGAGGTATATAATGAAATCAGATACCACTTCACTATTTTCAAGGCAGGAGGCTTCTTAAATGGATGAAAACAGCAACGAAATGACCACGTTCGCAAAAAAAATAGACCGTAACGAATTACTGAAAAGATCGGCCTGGTTAGTAGACAGCCTACATGGGAGATTATCTAAGCCTAAATTCATGGTTTATGATAATGATCCGGTCAAACTCCAGTACTATAGAGTCTACATCCAGGCAGTTCAAACACATAATGCCATCCTGAAGGATGAAGAGATAGAGGACATTAAGGTCCGTTTGGGGCTCATAGAAGCAGCCATGGAGGCTAAAAAATGAGTGCAACGATATTAGGTAAGGCAAGTGATGTGTTAGGTAGGGCAACTGATAAAATAATAGATCAGCTGGCCCCTGAAGAGCTGGCAAAGTATACGCATGATATGGCATTCAGTCAGGCAGAAAGAGTGCGCTGCGGGGATATCACTTCAGATGAAGTAGACAAACAGAATGAATTGTTTTCACAAAAACACCTTACTTTCCGGGACCCTGGAAAACACATTCAATATCTGATAGCTCTTTGCCGCGAAACCAATATCCATATGGCGAAGGCATTAGGGGAAGAGCATCTCAGGTATATAGATTCTGAGATCCAATCAAGTGAACTGGTTCTGGTTGCTTTCAATATAACAAACCTGTTATGCGATGATTTGATTAACCATACCACAGACGACGTCTCAATAGACCGGATTAAAACAGCGCTGGGTGGTATTGAAAAGTGTGTCGAAGCACATTCAAAAAAGATAGATTCTCTGAAAGAAGAGAGGGCGAAGTTTCTGAACCATGAGAGATGGAACGAGCTTGGAGTATATCCTGATATCAAAAAAAGAGAAAGCATGCTGAACGGCCCCGGCACATGATAACTTTTTCACCACTTTTTCAATATCAAGCACCTCTAATATAAACAATGAGTACATATTACGTAATATGTTTGATAAGCGCGATTGGGTCCTTATTTTAGTCCCACGCAGAACCCGTGACAACATCCGGTGGCTTGCCAGGCAGAACAAGAAAAAGATGTGGCAAGTTGTTGATGATGCTGTAAATACATATGATTGAAAGAGGTATCACATGTCATCACTGCACTTTCACCCAATTTTTGAAAAGCTAGAAGAACACAGAACAGAATTAGAGAAGATGTTCGCCATAGCCGGAAAGAAGCAAAAAGACGATAATCTGGAAGCATCCATGCGCGCTGCTTACAAGTCGGTCTATGAAGCCGACGAGGCACCAGTTGTAAAGTTTGCGGAGATGAAGGCCAGCCCGGCGACTGCCAAGACCATAAACAACGCTCTCAAGCTGGCAGACACTTTTTCCAGTGTCCCGGGTTTCGAGTTAGACGTGATCAAGGCCAGGGGTGCAGAGAAAGGTTTCACTGAGGACGAAAGTATGTTCCTGTACAACCTTTCCAAGTATGCCAAGGCCCTGGATAATCTGAGATCACAAAAAGACAAGGCAATAGAACTCATCATAGCTGAAGTTGCTTAACGCCGATGCTTAGCTGTGTGGGGGTGGTGTTCCTGCACAGCTGCTTTTTTACAGTGGTTTTTTACCGTTCGCTGTCGGCACTGAACATCGTTTCGATACATTTTCTTCCTCTTCTATGCTCCTATCAAAAGCGGAAGAGTTTGCTGGCAAAGAGTATGGTGTAATAATAAAGTTTATGTCTAGAAAAGGAGTATATCTTAATGGGTTGAGCGCATATCCAGAAGAATCTGAAGTGCTGTTTGATCGAAATACAGCAGTAGTGGTTGTGGCGATATATCCTGATAGGAAATATACAATCGTTGAGGTAATGGATTCATAATGTATACCAGAGTATCTGAGAAATACATCCCCGGGATGATAGTACACATCCCACCTGGGAAATTTGAAGAAGAGATTGAACGCATCCGTGAAGAGAAGCGAGCCATTCTCAAGAAATTCGGCCATGGGGATGTCGAACCGATTGTATGAGATTGAGGTAGTTGACCCATAATGTCTAGGGTAGTAGAGAAATATAAGCCAGGGATGATCGTACGCATTCCTCCGGAAGAGTCAAAAAAACGACAGAGAGAAATCTTCGAAGAAAAGCTGGCCATTCTTAAGAAGTTCGGACACGGGGATTTCGAGCCAGAGCTTAGGAAACAGTTCAAATTAGACGACTAAGTACATATAGGAACAGCTACATCTTCACAGAGTACATATTTTATAAAAGAAGGGTGCAAAAAGCAGTAACAGCTTGGGACTATCTAAACTTTTTTTATGGACCGGTCGGGAATTGAACCCGAGGCCTCTACCATGCCAAGGTAGCGATCTTCCCCTGATCTACCGGCCCATGATGAGCAACCTTACTTTACAGCATTAAAGATAAAGGTATCGCTAGGAACATAGGGCAAACTGCAGTCCCTAAACAATCATTTAATGTGTGGTGACATCAAAGCGAAATGTTAAAGTACCTGTATGCGTATTTGGTGTGTCGCGTGATGTAATGTATCATGCTTTAACCCAATGGGCCCGTAGCTTAGCTCGGTGGAGCGCACGGCTGATAACCGTGAGGTCCTGCGTTCGAATCGCAGCGGGCCCACTATTCAACGGTAAACATCTGTTTTGCTGGTAGCATGTTTTTTCCTTCACTGTGCTGCAATGGTTTCTCCTTTTGGATCTGGAGTGAATGTCCTATCATAAACACTGTATCTACAAAAAAGTGATCTGGTTATGTATTTTTTGTTCTGTTTTGATCTTTATGTCATAGGATACTGCTTTGCTGATCAGGTACACTTTATAAAAACATGCTCATAATAATGAGAAATAAATATACACTCTATATATATAAATTATTTGGATTAAACTTATAACTGAATATTGATTATTAACAATATAACGTTCTATACAATAGTACTACAGTATGGTGATACTATGAATAACGGAAAAACGGAACAGATCGGTGAACGAGAATACGAAATGGTGGAACTTTTACGCAAACTGAATATGAATCGTTCAGTTGCCCTTGTTCTTGCTTGTCTCTCTACAGGTGAAGAAGTAACATCCAGGTCCATTGAAAAGAAAGCGGGTCTCAGACAGCCCGAAGTCAGTATAGCGATGAGATATCTTTGCGACAACAATTGGATAGAAGTTCGTGAAGAAAAGAAGACCGAAGGTAAAGGCAGACCGGTGAAGCTCTACAAGCTGGTAGTTCCCCTTGAATACATCATTCAGCGGATAGAGAATGATGTTATGTATCAGAAATTGTCAGTGCTTGAAAGCATAGAAAGGCTCAAAAGCCTGACCTAAACCTTTTAGCGCCATCTTTTTTTGTAGTGCCAACTACAAAGGCTTTTTTAAACTCTGGCTTGCTCCTGTGTTCCAGTAAACTCTTTTTCTTCATCGAAGATTTTATGATACATCAGATCATGAAATACATGGTCTAATTAATGTAATTCAACATCATATACGGAGTTTTTCTCTTGGGAACTATCAGCGAGAAAATATTCAGTCGGGCATCAGGGAAAGACGTGAAAGCCGATGATTTTGCGATGGCAAAGATCGATTATGCCATGGCGCATGACGGTACAAGCGTACTGGCTGTCCGTGCATTTAAGGGCATGGGAATAAATTCAGTGTGGGATCCCTCCAGGATCATAATACCATTTGATCATCTTGTACCTGCCAACAATGAGAGCACAGCTTCGTTGCAGTTCGATATCCGTAAATGGATCTCAGAGCAGGGAATAGAGCATTTCTATGATGTCGGAAGTGGCATATGCCACCAGGTATTGCCGGAGCAAGGCTTTGCACTTCCAGGTAAACTAATTGTAGGTGCAGATTCTCATTCATGTACTTATGGGGCATTCGGTGCCTTCGGTACTGGCGTTGGTGCAACTGACATGGCCGAAATATTTGCTACCGGAGAGCTCTGGTTCAAAGTTCCTCAGACAATAAAGGTTACAAGCCGTGGCTCACTGGGTAAAATGGTCACAGCAAAGGACCTGACTCTGCACATCGTTGGTAAAGTGGGTGCTGATGGGGCTACCTATAAAGCAATGGAATTCTATGGGCAGACGATCTCCGAACTTTCGATGTCTGGCAGAATGACCCTGTGTAACATGGCAATAGAGATGGGTGCCAAAGCGGGCATAGTTCCGGCGGATAAGATCACTTTTGATCATCTTCGGGGTAGAGCAGTAGAAGAGTATGATCCTGTATATGCGGATGAAGATGCAAGTTATTTTAAGGATCTCCGAATAAACGCTTCTGATCTGGAGCCACAGGTTGCTCTCCCTCATCAGGTGGATAATGTAGTGTGTGTCTCTGAAGTTCCAGTGACAAGGATCGATCAGGTATTCATAGGTACCTGCACTAACGGGCGGCTTGAAGACCTGGAGCTTGCTGCTAATATCCTGAAGGATGAAAAGGTTGCAGTAAGGACAATAATTATACCTGCATCCAGAGAAGTGATGAAAGCAGCTTCAATGAACGGCACGCTTGCTACATTACTTGAGGCAGGAGCTACTATTGGTATGCCAGGTTGCGGTCCATGCCTGGGCGGGCATATGGGTGTCATAGCTCCGGGGGAAGTGTGCGTATCCACATCTAACCGTAATTTCAGAGGACGCATGGGTGCGGGCGGTTATGTATATCTGGCATCTCCCGCAACTGCTGCAGCATCCGCCATAACTGGTTATATCACCGATCCCCGGGAGGTATAAAGGGGTATAAAGGAAGTGATTTATTGACAGAGCACATCGACAAACACAGGATACTCCATCTGATGGAGCACTGGATAGAGCACAATGAAAGCCACTTGAAAAGCTTCAATGAGTGGAGCAGGAAGATCGGGGAAGCAGGGTACGAGGAAGCTGCGGCAAAGATCCTCGAAGCGGCCGGCAAAATGGAAGAATGCAATCAAAAGCTGCAGCAGGCAAAAGATAGCATCTGAAAAGAAGGTATCTGGATTTGATCAATGATTGCAGGTTATCCTGCAACATTGTATTTTCTTTCATTTATCTGCCGAGTTCTGCATGGGCTCTGGCAAGATGGCCTGCTGCCTGAGCTGCGATCAGTGATATCTCCCCGGCAAGAACACCTGCAGCAACTATTTCTGCAAATTTCTTTGAATTGGAACCCGCTGGTTCTCCCGGTCCCTGCACGCCCAGAAGCTTCAGGCAGTCTTTCTGAGTTCCCAGGCCGGTACCTCCTCCAACAGTACCCACAGGTAGAGCTGGCATTGTCACTGAACAATAAAGATCTCCATTCCTTGTTAATTCTATTGTGGTAATTGCTGTGCTCCCTTCTACTACGTGGGCTGCGTCCTGTCCACAGGCCAGGAACAATGCTGCTACTATATTGGCGGCATGAGCATTGAATCCCAGTGCTCCGGCACGTGCTGATCCCAATAGGTTCTTTCGGTAATTGACATCTGCCATGGTCTCAGGTTTGCATTTTAGTTTTTCTTCCACTATTTTTGCCGGGATAATAGTATCTGCAATGACCGTCTTGCCTCGGCCAAGTATGGTATTGATAGCTGCCGGTTTCTTGTCGATGCACATGTTACCTGAAAGGGATATAGGTATAGCACCAAATTCGTCCTGTATAAGATGTGTTACCGCTTCAGTTGCAATGGTCACCATATTCATCCCCATGGCATCCTTGGTATCAAATATGAATCTTAGATATACTGTATTTCCTGTAACGTAAGGCTCTACAGCTAATAACTTACCGAACCTTGTAGTTCCTTCTGCCTTCTCTTTCATCTGAGCAAATATCTCTGGCCTGCTGATCCAGTCAGTGAATGCCTTTGCCTGAACAACGTCATCAAGTTTGAATACCGGTGCTCTGGTCATCACATCCTGGAAGATGCGAACATTAGCTCCTCCTGAACTGCAAATGGCTGAACATCCTCGATTGGCACTTGCTACCAGAGCTCCTTCGGTAGTTGCAAGGGGAAGGTAAAAATCTCCCATGGCGAATTCACCATTTATTTTCAAAGGGCCTGCTATCCCAAGGGGTATCTGCACAGCCCCTATCATGTTTTCGATATTACGTTTTGTCGCTGCCGCAGCATCAAGTGTATAATTCTGTATCTCTTCAAATCTGGTTCCGGTGATCTCTGCCAGCGCATTCCTGCGAATGTATACTGCTGAGTCCGCACTCTCCGCTAGTTTATCTATGTTCCTGAATGATACTTCCCCTGCTACTACTTTTTGCAGGATATCTTTTTCACTGTATTCGGCTTCATCTTGACTTAGCATCATGATCACTTTTCACTCTTTTAACAGCTAGAAGTATAATAATTCTACAATGTGATTATCAACTGTCCTTGCTCGCAGAACTCCAGAAAAAGGTCAGCTATCTCATAGGAACTGATCATTTCGATCCCTGGTATCAATTCATCTTTTTCAAGCCCTATTACAGATGCACCCAATTCACAGCATCTGAACTTTATACCCATGTCTAAACAGTCTTTAATTTTAGAATCATATTCTGGTAAACCCTGTTTTCCAGCTTTGGCCATCATCACTCCCATGGGTCCAAAAAGTACAACTATCACGTACAATCCTTTTTTTCGGTAATATTTAGCAAATCTGAGTGTTTCCTGTGGACTTGTACTTTCGTAAACCATGCTTTTAAGTAACAGTAATACTTTTGTGACCTCTGGCATTTCTCTGCACTCACCTCATGATGCTTATTTCTTTTGAACACTATTAAGCCTTGTCTTTGCAGAGAGCAATTGCAAAAGGATTTACATTTGTAAAGTAAGTGGATCGCTCAAATGGTCCAGGTTTCCACAGTATGGGGAACAGCATTTTATATATTATAATGGTACTAATATATACAGTGCAGTTATGTAGTCACTGACGATAGAATTAAAAAGTTATATATTATAATACAAAATGTGCCTAGATTTTCATAGGTGGTATAAATGGCTGACGCAGATATGAGAGAAAGGGTAAATACAGGTATCCCAGGGCTGGACGAGATGCTACGTGGAGGGTTTTTTAAAGGTACTGCAAATGTGGTATCAGGTGATTCGGGTACCGGGAAGACCATATTTGGAACCCAGTTCATCCTCGAAGGAGCAAAGAAAGGCGAAAAAGTGATGTGTATAATCACTTCTGAAGAATCGAAATCTATTGTCAAGGAAATGAACACTTCATTTGGCTGGGATTTGGAAGAATATGTTAAGAAAGGTTTACTGGTTTTTGTTGATATCACAGACCCAAGCCTAAGGTTGCAGAAAAGTGTGGAAATTGCACCCTCAGAGCTGATCAAGAGCTTTAAAAAACTTGTGGAAAGCAAGATAGAAGAACTAAAACCTTCCAGAATATTCATCGATTCAATTGAAGCGCTATTCCTTGCCATTGAATCCAATTACAAACTCAGGACACTTATTGATGATGTATTCGGCGTATTCCGTAGGCATGAAGTTACTTCTGTTATAACTGTAGGAGCTATGTATGGGCTTGATGAAATGGTAGAATACGGGGCAGATTCCGTGGTGAAGCTGGGCAGGATCATTGCTGGCAATAACTTGCAGCGTTCTATCTATGTTATGAAGATGAGAGGTTCAGGCACTATCAATGAAGTTCGTGTTCTTAATATCAGTGATAGTGGCATGCAGGTTCTGGCTCAATCTCCATATCTGGAGTAATTAAAAGCATATTTAAGTTCTTTCTGAGAACTATTGTATTTTATTTTTTATCAATGACTACAACACATACCAGTCATTGTCATTGATAATTTCTTCTTTTCCTTTTACTTCAATGACCTGTCTGCCCAGAGGTTTGCTAATAGCTTCTGCCAGGTCCTGCAAGTAATCCTTTTGATTTAGGCTTCCAAAAACAAAGCTTTTACCCGGCTGAATATTTCTCTCTATTGTTTCGATCTTTGGAACTATGGTAACGGAAATAGATGTCATTTCAACAGCTTTTTCCATCGCTGTTCTGAAATCTCCTATACAATAAGCTATTCTGTGTTTGTAATTGTTTTTTGTTTTTTCAAGATAACGTGCAAGCCTTTTGCTTTCCATTAAAATGAAATCGCGTTTTATTTTTGATACATTACATTTTCCCATCATGAACTGGTAATCCATGAATGGGTACTGGGTATCCAGTTCCCGGGGGGTGACACCACATGTGCCAAATACTACAATATGTACCATTTCAGGTTCCAGTATCCCGAAGATCAGTCTATCGAATATTTTATGTGATGGACTTTCATGATATGGTTTCTTTTTAGCACAGGGCACGAATATGCAGAAGTCGCGAACCGGTGGTTCATATTCAGTAAGAACCCACTCATTTGCACGTTTCATATCCGGATGGTATATGACCATATCTGTGTCAAGAGGTTCTGTAGAACGTTCATTTTCTGGAATTATGGGTTTCAAGGTAAGATGAGTTCTGAGAAACTATATATATACCTATCGATGTTATGGTTTTGTACAAACTGTACAATTACTTATGCTTTTAGATTGTTGTGATAAAGAGGCACAAAATGGCAAGTTCCATTCATGAAATGCTCCGAGCTAACTGTAAATGTGATGATGTGGCAAAATGCGTCCTGGGACTGAAGAATCTTGACTTGCTTGCCTACAAGAAGCTCTTTGAACAGGGTCCGATGACTGCAGAAGAATTAGGGGATCTGTTGCAGAGAGAACGGAGTACTGCTTATCGCTCATTGCAAAACCTGATCGCCGTTGGGTTGGTTTACAGAGAAACACGTTCTATCCAGATAGGCGGCTATTATTATGAATATGTTGCAATTTCACCACAGCAGTTTAAACAAATGCTCAAGCAGAATATAACAGATTGGTATAATAAAATGAACACACTGCTTGATGACTTTGAAAAAGAACTTTTCGACTTTTTTCCAGAATGACCCAGCATCATGTGTGTTCAATGAAATTTAAGCAGAAAATTCTGTTATTGACCACGAATTAAAGAATGTGGATCGGAGCATTTGTTTGACGGGAAATTCGAGGGGATGTTATGCTCCTTTCTATCACATTCTTCTTGTGCAAACCAATTCGTTTGTAGCCCTGTGGAGGGGCTCAAAGCGCACCACCAATGTCATTCACGTTTTTCATTGTAGGTAGTAGTATTACTCTCTCTTCTTACATATATACATTTCTATACTCTGGCACATACTACTCATCATTATGATGATGTAGTGTCATTATACACTGCACAGTGATCTTGCATGGTCATAATGATCCTACAAACCGCTCCATCCTATCCAAGGCCTCTACGATCTGTTCCTTTGAGGTGGCATATGAGCATCTAAGGAAGCCCTCTCCCGCTGGTCCAAACACATCTCCGGGGATTGTAACAACTTTCTGTTCATGGAGCAGTCTCTCTGCAAATTCCTCAGAGGTCAGTCCCGTGTTCTTAACAGAGGGAAAAGCATAGAATGCTCCCTTCGGTTCATAACATTCCAGCCCTATTCTATTCAGCCCGCTTATAATCAAATGTCTGCGACGATCATAATCCCTTATCATTCGCTGCATCTCTTCGTTACCGTTACGAAGGGCTTCGATGGCTCCAACCTGTGCAGTGATGGGAGCGCACAGCATACAATATTGATGTATGCGCATCATTGCATTTATGATAGGTGACGGCGCCAGCGCATATGCAAGTCTGAAACCTGTCATAGCATAGGCTTTTGAAAAACCATTTAGCAGGATGGTCCTATCCTTCATGCCTTCAATGGATGAAAAACAGGTGTGTTTTCCATTATATGTCAGGCATTCATAAACTTCATCGGAAATTACCATTATATCATGCTCAGAAGCAACTTTGGCAATAGCTTCCAGGTCCTTCCTGTCCATTGTTGCGCCCGTAGGATTGTTGGGATAATTAATGATCAATGCCTTCGTTCTGGGAGTAATGGCCTTTTCCAGGTCTTCTGCTGTTAGTTTGAAATTGTTGTCCAGGTGAGTGACCACAGGTACAGGTACACCTCCGGCGAACATGACCGAAGGGACATAAGCCACATAAGCAGGCTGAGGTACTATAATCTCATCACCGGGATTGGTTATGGTTCGTATCGCTACATCAAGTGCTTCGCTGACACCGGACATGACCAGGATCTCCGAAGCCGGATCATAGTGTGTACAATGCTCCTGAGAATATAGTTTAGCGATCTCTTCTCTAAGTTCCAGAAGTCCAAAGTTAGAAGTGTATGATGTTTTACCCGACTCTAGGGAATGGATACATGCTTCCCGTATGTGCCAGGGTGTCACAAAGTCCGGTTCTCCAACTCCTAAAGAAATTACGCCTTCGATGCCGGATGCGAGATCAAAATACTTGCGTATTCCCGAAGGCGGGACTTTTGTCATCACATCTGCCACAAATCTCTCTGAATTGCATCTGTCGTCCATGATCATCCCTCTGCATCAGGTTCCACTTTTTGATACTCATGGGGTTACAACTAAACGGCTTGTTTCTTCCTGTTCCTGAAGGATGACTCCGTCTTCCTTGTAAGTTTTAAGCACGAAGTGGGTAGTTGTATGCTGCACTTGCTCTATAGTTGATATCTTCTCGGCGACGAAAAATGCGACTTCTTTCATTGTTTTTCCCATTACTGTGAGTGAAAGGTCATACTGGCCGGATAACAACCTTACAGAACGTACCTCCGGGAATTTATACAGACGCTCAGCTATTGCCTGATATCCCAAATTACGTTCCAATGTTACTTTTAATTCGATGATCGCGTATACGTGCTCGTCACCTGCAAGATCCCAGTCAACGATCGCTCTATATTTGCGGATCACTCCAATATCTTCTAATTCTTTGATCCGTTTGCTCACATATTCTACCGGGAGGCCTGTCAGGGTTGCGATCTCTTCATGAGTGACCCTGGCATCTTGTTCCAGACATTCTAATATATGTCTTGTTTCAATATCCATTTCATAAGCAACCCCTTGAAATCAGAAAAACAGTGAATAAAATAAAAGAGTGTGCTCAGCTGAGCAGCACTGCATTGACCACACCATCCTGTCCAGGACGGCTGGTGATCCTTGCGTTACCTATGGGGGTACGGATAACTGAACCCTTTGTCAGGATGTTACGTCTGACATAGTGCTCGTTAGCTTCATTTCCAACCACGGTTTCAATAGTAGTCTTCTGTGCCTTGCCATTTGCATCTGTCACATTGGCTACATTACACTGGAGCAATCTCACCTTGCTGTTTCCTCCCATTGTTGAAACCAGTTTGATCTTTGTATCGTCAAGGCGCGTGTCAGCCGGTTCACGTCCCAGTTCGAATTTTCTCTTTGCACGGTAAGCCTTAATCTTAGCACCTGTGTACTTCCTTCTTGATCTGCCTTGCCATTTCATGATTTGTCCTCTTGGATGTATATAATTTGGATGATCTTTTTTAAAGTGATTTTTTCAACTTTTATAGTTATGGACTTATCTCTACTTGAAGGATTCTATAAGAAGTTTTCGAGTGGTAGTTAAATAGAAATCAGTTATCCTGCTGGTGGCATGTAGAAAAGGAGATGTGTCTGTTTCACATCTATTATAGTTCTCTTTTTATCCAGTGCTTCACTAGGTAATCAATAAATATCTTCTGTACTATCTCCCTTTATGCTCCGCATATTATTTCTTGGTACAGGTGGCTCTTTGCCTACGCGTAACCGAAATCCATCTGCAATTATGGTCAACCGGGAAGGGGAACTTTTACTTTTTGATTGCGGAGAAGGCACTCAACAACAGATGATGCGTGCCAAAACAGGAATGAAAGCTCTTACCTCTATTTTCGTCACTCATTTTCATGCAGATCACATGCTTGGTGTCCCTGGGCTTATACAGACAATGTCTTTTCTGGGAAGGACTGAACCATTGCAAATATATGGTCCGCAGGGGGTTAAAGAATTTGTTAATGTTTTCATTGGTCTTGGTTATTACAAACTTCGTTTTGAAGTGGAAGCTGTTGAATTGTTTCCGGGAGACACTGTGAAAAGAGATGGTTATTGTATCCTTGCTATTGGGACAGATCACAGCGTTCCCAGCCTTGGATATGCGCTTACCGAGGAACCTCGAAGAGGCAGGTTTGACCGTGAAAAAGCCATTGCTCTGGGAGTGCCTCCAGGCCCTCTTTTTTCAAAGCTGCATAATGGTGGGGACGTTGAGGTCAACGGACAACTGATACGTTCTGCTGATGTCGTTGGGCAAAAAAGGGCTGGCAGAAAGATCGTCTATACTGGTGATACCAGGCCATGCGAATCAATTCTTCTGGCCAGCAGGAATGCAGACGTGCTTATACATGACAGCACTCTTGCCAGTGATCAGGAAGAGTGGGCAAAGGAATCCAAGCATTCTACGGCATTTGAAGCAGCAACTCTTGCAAAGGAAGCGGGTGTTGCCAGGTTGGTACTCACCCATATAAGCTCCAGATATACTGATGATGCTTCTCCTCTTCTGAGGGAAGCACAAGAAGTATTTGAAAATGTAATGATAGCAGAAGACCTGATGGAAATATGTATCCCTTTGAAGGGTAAATAAGTTCATAACAGTCAGATTATCGTCCAGTCAAGCTTGTTATCATCCGCATCATAAAGAGAAACTTCCATGGTCCTATCTTCCAATTCGATAGTTAACGTTTTCACTCCGATGTAAAGTATATCTCCTGGCTCATAGTTGAATAATTCAGGTTTTGTTCTTCCAAAATATACTCTGCCACCTGAAGCGATTTCCTCTACTGTGACTCCATACCAATCACCCTTGTTGATCACAGTTATTACTCTGCATTCAAATCTGTCTGATTCGCTGATCCCTTCCATACAATCACTCAAGTTACGGTATCAATATAATGAACAGCTGGCATTTCAGGAATACATCCGGTTATCCATGACAGTACCATTCTTATGGAGCACTTTACCCATGGATTCTTCAAAGTGTTTTCCAGAAACTTCTTCCTTGTCTTCTATTATTGCCTGATGTAAAGCTGTTTTCAGGACCTTCTCTACGAGATCCCTTCCAGAGAATCCTTTTGTCATCGCAGCGATCTTTTTTATATCTACATCTTTAACAGGCATTGGGAACGTGGCAATGTTCGTTTCAAGTATCTTTACCCTCTCTTCTTCGGAAGGCAATGAAAACTCGATCTCTTCTTCGAATCTGCTTCTTACTGCAGGGTCAAGACTGTTCGTACGATTAGTAGCGCCAATGGTACAAATACCATCTCTCTCTACTATTCCATCCATTTCAGTGAGCAAAGCGTTTACTATCTCTGCGACATCTCCTCTCAGCTCCTGGTGACGCCTGTCCAGAGCAATAGCATCCAGTTCATCAATGAAAATTATGCAGGGAGCCATATCTTCGGCTCTGTCGTATAACTGATGGATCTGCCTTGCACCTTCTCCTACATATTCTCCTATCATCTGTGTTGCTTTTACAGGGATTATAGGTACATTTGCTTTATTTGCGAGAGCTTTTGCAAGCATTGTCTTGCCCGTCCCTGAAGGCCCGAAGAATAGTACATTACGGGGAGCCCATTTCCCAAATATCTCAGGTTGCCTGAGATATTTCTCTATCAATTTGCATTTTTGCTTAGCAGTATCTTGTCCGATCACATCGTCAAAGCAAATGTTACTGTGAAATTCCACGGTAGTAGTAGTCGCGCTGTCCTCATGAACAATTATCAAGGTCGCCATCCCAATAACTGATTCAGGAGGCTGCACTTCCTTTATCCTGTACGCAAAATCAGGATACATCCTTCTGTCAAATAGATATTCGCCTTTACGTGCGATGCAGCCATTCCACTGTTCTCTGGCATAAAATTCAAACACACCAGCATCCTCTATTTCCGGATAATCATCAAGTACACTACTTAAGGGATATCCAATTGGCTCAAGAACCAGAAGTTCTGCCGTCGATTCTGCCGGTTCGAATTCATCTTCCCTGCTGTTTTTATGGTTGGTGCGTTGCACTGATCGAACTATGCTCTCAACTCTATTCGTTTTCTAATTGCACATAAAGATACTTACAGATATTAAACTTACCCTTCTTCTTATCAGCTATTTCCGGGTCTGTAGAAAACCTATTAGGATCAATAGCATTAGCCTAAAATGCCTGTTATAGGGCTATATATTTTGGCGTTTTTGTAAAAACATCGATTTGATCAGTTCCTCGAAAAGAGTGAATTTCTACAGAGCCCAATTTTTACTGTTAATTCAAGGTGAGTCTGGGTAGCAAAAAGAATATAATCTTTATTAATATATTATATATCTAATCTTTATTTTGTCAATATATCCGGGAGCTATGGAAAAAGATGATCATATGGGCAAAGGCGTTCTTTTCAATGTTTGTCGTATTTATTTTATCAACATTGCTGCCTTACGCGGGAATAAATGAAAATGTAACATTCAAAATACAATTGATCCTAATATTCTGTGTTTGTATCTTTGTTTTTTATCTTTCAGTTACCTATTCTCTTTCTGTTTCTAAAGATCGTATTCCTGTAAATGATGGGACATGCCTTTCTCAGGTTCCGGTAGTTAATGGATCTCCTGTGTCCCTGGTTCCTGATCATTCACCTAATAGTTTCAGATATGAGTTCCCAGAAATAATGTCTATTCTCTCTCTTCTTTCTGGAACAGTGGAAGGTATCGATAAAATATTAGGCCATATTGGGAAATTGACAGATTGTACAAGATGTTCCTTCTATGAGATACAAGGTACTGTCAAGATAGCTAAAAGAAAATATCTCTGGGTAAAGAACGGAGATTATGTCGGAAAGGATGTATTCCATAACTCCAGGATGAAAATGTTCCCCTTTATATTTAGCAGTATAAACAGCAAAAAAACAGTGTATATAAAGGATGTTCCGGCATATGCTGATGAAGCCGCTCCCGATCTGAAAATGCTGCAGACGCAGGTAAAAGTCTCATTCATTGCCATTCCACTTGTCAATGAAGGGGAAGTCTTTGGTTTCATAACCGTTGAGGATTCTAAAGTAACTGATTCTTTGGAAGAAGAACCAGGAGATCTGATATTTTTATCAGAACTACTAAGGATAGCGATAGTTCAGAAAAAGTTCATAGATGAACTCTCTTTATTCAAAAATCTTGTAAACAGGTCTAATGATTATATTATCGTAATAGATATCAACAGTTCCAAGGTACTGGATGTCAATGAAACGCTCTGTACTCAGACAGAGTATTCAAGAACAGAGTTCATGGCAATGGATAAAGATCTTTTGATGGATACAGTAGGCAATTTCTGGAATGGGGCTTTCTTTGAAACTTGTGGGAGTCGCTATCTGGATGTTGATTCCAGTTTCAAGGCAAAAACAGGAAAGAAGATACCTGTGGAGATCAATGTTACATTTATAGCACACGATGACAGTGGATATGTCCTTGCTGTTGCCAGGAACATTACTGAGCGCAAAGAACGAGAGATCATGCTACAAAAGACGAGGGATAGGGTTGAACTGGCTCTCAATGGCGCTGATCTGGGCATGTGGGACTGGGATGTGGCCACCGATGAGCTTGTTTTTAATGCACGCTGGGCAGAAATGCTTGGCTACAGGGCTGCCAATCTTCCTCCTGATTTTACAACGATAGCCGGAATGATCCATGAGCAGGACAGGGAAAGAGTAATCTCTGTTCTCAAAAACATTAGACCCTCATCTCCTTTCTTTGAGGAAGAGTTCAGGGTCAATACCATAGGTCATGGATCTAAATGGTTGCTTGTAAGGGGTAAGGCTACAGAGTTCGATAATCAAAGCAATCCCCGCAGAATAACGGGAACTGCTATGGATATAACCCAACGTAAACAGTTTGAAGAAAATCTCAAACAATATGCAGATAAACTACAGCGCTCAAACGAAATGAAAGAGTTGTTCACTGATATTTTGCGACATGATCTGCTTAACCCGGCAGGAACTATCAAAGGATTCACTGAAATACTGCTCGAAAGCGAGAACAATGAGCAGAAAAGGTCAATACTTGAGAAGATCCAGAAAAGTGATGATAAGCTCATCGATATGATCGATACTGCAGCCAAGTTCGCTAAACTTGAATCTCAGGACGATCTCGAATTCTCTGTAATGGATATTGGTGAGGTAATTCATTATGTAGCTGAAAACCTACGGCCCATGGTCGAAAAAAAGAAAATGTCTGTTGTCATACGTTTCTCCGGAACCCATAGTTCAGCTGTTAATCCCATAATTGAAGAAGTATTTGCTAACTTCCTCACCAATGCAGTGAAGTACAGCTCTGAGAACACATCTATATCCATTGATATATTTGATGAAGGCAATATGTGGAAAGTAGCTGTCAGTGACCAGGGTGAAGGTATTTCCGATGCTGATAAACCTTATGTTTTTGACAGGTTCAAGCGGGTCACAAAGAAGGGTGTCAAAGGCAGTGGTCTTGGTCTTGCCATAGTTAAAAGGATAGCTGAACTGCATGGTGGTGAAGTGGGTGTGGAGGATAATCCTGAAGGCAAAGGTAGCAGATTCTGGATCAGGTTAAATAGGGCTTGAAGATCACAATATATTTTATATTAAACTGACTCGGATGACATCTATTCTTAATGTGGTCCCTGAGCCTCATGAAGGAAAAGTTTATGTAAGAGAGATACATGTATAGGGTGCTCGTGCTAAATGCGCGTGATTCCTACTTCGAGCCGGGGTGGGGTAGCGGTTATCCTGTGGCCCTGTGGAGGCTACGATTCGAGTTCGACTCTCGATCCCGGCCCCATTTTCAAACATTTCATGTTTTAAAGTCTATAATTTTCTTAACTCAATGTTCTTCGTATTCAGCAATTTCACTATAAATTCTATGACCAGTTGCAAAAAAATTTTAGGAAAACTCATTGAGTTTCAGTTGTCTGCGTGGGCAGTATTCACCCGGTATATCCAAAGGGTATTCACTGGTGAGGCATGCAAGGCAAAGGTTTTCCTTTTCGATGCCTATTGCCCGGACCAATCCCTCTATGCTTAAATATCCAAGTGAGTCGGCATTGATTACAGCTTCGACCCCCGCCACTGTTTTATGAGCTGCTATCAATTCATTTCTGGTACCCATATCTATTCCAAAATAGCATGGAGATATTATAGGAGGGCTGCCAATGCGTGCATGTATCTCTTTTGCACCGGCACGCCTTATCATATCAATAATACGCCTGGAGGTAGTTCCGCGTACTATACTGTCATCTATAAGGACTAGCCGTTGGTCTTTGACGTTCTCGGAGATAGTGTTCATCTTGAGGCGCACAGCTGTTTCGCGCATTGCCTGGCCAGGGAGAATGAATGTCCTGCCAATATACCGGTTCTTCATGAGCCCTTCACTATACTTTATATTCGCTTCGTATGAATAACCAATTGCAGAAGTTATTCCTGAATCAGGCACAGGTGATACAATATCTGCTTTTACCGGATGTTCACGGGCAAGTTCTCTGCCTATCTTCTCCCGGACATTATACACAAGCTTACCATTAATGATAGAGTCAGGACGTGCAAAATACACATATTCGAACACACAATGTGCATGACACTTCTCCTGAACCAGGCGATAACTTTCAAATGTATCGTTCTTAAAAACGATCAATTCCCCGGGCTCTACTTCCCTGATCAATGTCCCATTGAGGGTGTCTACAGCAACACTTTCGGAGGCAACTATAAAGCCACGATCGAGTTCCCCTATGCATAATGGTTTAAAACCCAGGGGATCTCGTAACGCATACAATTGATCATCTATGAGTATGGCAAGTGAATATGAACCCTTTAGCCTTTTGATCACATTTGAGATCGATCCGATCGGGTCGTGGCGCAATAGTTCTTTTACAAGAAGGTGCGCGATCACTTCTGTGTCGGAATTGGTAATGAATATACGACCTTCCAATTCCAGTTCGTCTCTCAAGGCTCTGTAGTTTGCCAGGTTTCCATTATGGGCGATCGCTATAGTACCGCTCTTGTACTTTACTATCAGGGGTTGGCAGTTCTCTATTTTGGAGTCCCCGGTCGTCGAGTACCGCACATGGCCTACACCTACGTTGCCTTTTAGTTCCACAAGGTCTTTCTTGGCATAAACTTCGGGCACCAGCCCCATACCTTTAATGGATTTACCATGCAGTCCATCATGCACAGTGATACCTGTGGATTCCTGCCCTCTGTGTTGCAGGGCATAAAGGGCATAGTATATCTGAAGAGCAGTTGGGTTGTCTGTGGATGCGCCATCCTGCATCACAACACCAACAACACCACATTCCTCTTTCATCTATACCCCAAAAGAGAAAATCTTATGACGCTTAGAATTTGCACTTACGTTCCCATTTATAACTTCTCATACGTGGTGTCCTGCCAAAACCACATGCAGTACACTGTTTTGTATGGATGTTAAGTGACACTCTACCACAGCGCCTACATGTTACATGTGTGCGCTTTTGCCTTTTTCCCATCGAAGGAGTACCTTTTGACATCTATCTTCACCTTTTTTACTATTTCGTCTCTCTATTTAATTATCATTATATTTACTATCAATTAGTTAACCATGTATCAGGCGAACCCCAGACAGTATCATAGGATAAATATGTTACGGGGATACGTATACTACGTTGTCACCCCTTATTATTACAGTACCCAGTTTCCTAGCCTCTCCTTCCTTAAGCTCTTCAGCTTCCTCGAGAACAAGGTTCATGTGTACATCGTAACCCTGCAAATTTCCTCTGAACTCGCGGGCTCCTTTCAATCTCACAATAACAGGTGTATTCAAAGCATTGTTCAGTATATCAAGAGGTCTGTTTCCCATTTAAAGCCGCCCTCACCTTAATAAATCAAAGTAGTCCGGAATGATATGTGTATCAACGGAATGATAGCATTATACTGGTCACCATTGTGTATAGTCAGATATAAAACTATCGAACATGGTGTTACATTGATGACATGAAGAACAGGGTATAGATCACCCCAGACCATAATGTATTTAGGACATTGTCCATATTTCTTCCCGTATCCTTATCGTAATCCTTTTTGCAGAAACACAGATGGTGAACATAATGTCCGGTATTCCCGTGGTAATGACAATAGCAGGTTCTGATTCAGGTGGCGGTGCAGGTATTGAAGCTGATATAAAGACTTTCGCAGTCCTGGGGGTACACGGCAGCTGTGCCATAACTTCTGTTACGGCGCAAAATACAACGGGTGTGCTCAGCGCCTATGATCTGCCTCCTCATGTAATAAGTGCGCAGATAAATGCCGTATGTTCTGATATGGATGTCAGATGGGCAAAGACAGGCATGCTCTCTTCTGTCGAGATAGTTGGTTTAGTGGCAAAAGAGGCACGTTCTCATAGATTATCTCTTGTGGTGGATCCTGTGATGGCAGCGGAAGCAGGTGGGGACCTTTTGCGTAAAGATGCTGTGAAGGCACTTAAAGAGGAACTGCTTCCATTCAGCAAGGTAGTAACGCCCAATGTCCATGAAGCACGTACGCTCTCAGGTATTGATATTAAGGATGTGGACGATGCGAAAAAAGCAGCAAAAAAGATCACAGAGTTTGGTGTAGAGGTCGTGATAGTCACAGGTGGCCATCTGGATGCATCTGATGTGGTATATGAAGCTGTTTCTGATAAATTCACTGTGGTACCGGGTAAGTTCCTGGAAGGTGGCACTCACGGATCAGGATGTACTTATGCTGCATGCATTGCAGCTTTTCTATCCAAGGGACATTCGATCATAGAAGCTGCCACGTTTGCAAAATCCTTTGTTGAAAAAGCTATAATCAGCAGTGTGAAAGTGGGGCATGGGGTGGGACCTGTAAACCAGCTGGGTTCAACTCTCAGGGATGCTCATCGCTTTTCAGCTCTTCAAAATACTATTTCAGCTGCTGAGGTTCTGGTCGCATGTGATGAGTTCGGGCAACTGATCCCCGAAGTGGGATGTAATATTGCCATGGCCATCCCTTCAGCCACTGTGGTGGCAGATGTGGCCGGAATTAGCGGACGTATAGTCCGTGTAAGGGACAAGCCCTACATCGCAGGTGTTGTGGAACTCGGAGGTAGTGGACATGTTGGAAGAATGGTTCTTGCAGCTATGGAATTTGATCCGTTTGTAAGGGCAGCTATCAATTTAAGTTACTCGGAAAAAGTACTTCTCATATGTAAGGAAATGGGGCTTTCTATTTCTTCTTTTGACAGGGCTGATGAGCCGGCACAGGCCAGTATGGCCAGTACCATGGATGGGGGCGTGACCAATGCAATTGTGAAATTCAGTTCATTTGGTCTGAAAAAAGTGCCTGATATTATATATGATACAGGTGGTCTTGGTAAGGAACCCATGATCAGGCTTTTCGGAAAAAGTGCTGAAGAGGTTGCCTGTCAAGCAGTTAAGATCGCAAGATCATATTCCAGCATCAATGATACTGATGGTCATATTGGTGTCTGATCTTTGTGTGTAATATGCGAAGGTTTATTCTTTAAATGGATGAGAACATGCAGGATTTCATTATAATTGGACATAAGGCTGTTACAACCGGAGGCTTTTCACTTAATGATATGCCCGGCTCTGCAGGAAGGATGGATATCCTCTGCAGATGTATAAATTCGGTTTTTTTCCTGTCTCACGATCTGCGACGGGACGTGCAGGCACACCTGTTACTTCTGGGTGAGCCCAATCCTCCCAGGGTTATACGTTTCAATGGCGAGAAACTGAGATATCTAAATCCGGATGAAAGAAGTGCGGGCGCATTGATCAAAAAAGCATTGGATATAGGTGACATCTCTTCCGTTGAAACCCGCTCGACTCCGGGAGTTTGGATAAGAGAAGCTGATCTAAGTACTTTGCTGAGTGAATTTTCCAGTGATGGTCGCAAAATATTTTACTTCAGGGAAGATGGTGAAGATATACGGAGTACCTCTGAGGGGCTCAAAGACGGAGTTTTTATCCTTGGGGATCATCTTGGGCTTACGGAAGATGAGGAAAAACTTGTAATGGAGCTGTCCGCAGGCACTATCTCAGTAGGTCCGTTATCATTACATGCAGATCATTGCATAATCCTTATACACAATGAGCTAGATAGAGTTGCGTTCGGTCAGATACAAAGATAACTGTTTTATCTTGGTTTGTCATTAGATGACCAGGACATAAATTCAGAGTGATCAGATGAGCATATTCGATACCGCTAAGATGATAATCCATGAAGGGCCGATCTGCGACAACTGCATGGGAAGGCAGTTCGCAAAGTTATCCACGGGTCTTACCAATGCCCAGAGGGGCAATGGTCTGAAGATGGCACTTGCCATGGAAGGACACAGGATACATAAAGAAGAAGGAGATGATTCTCTCCTCAGAGAGCTTGCTTCAAGCTCCGGTTATGTGAGAAAGGTACTTGGTGTGGATGGGGAAGACGAGCGTTGCTGGGTATGTCTTGGTTTGTTCGGTGACCTTGAAAAATGGGTCGATCTTGCCGTTGCTGCACTTGATGGTCTTGAATATTCCAGTTTTCTTGTGGGCACCAAGGTCAGCGGCCTTCTGAGTGAGAACGAGGAGATCCTCTGGAGCGAATGCGGGATCGCCCATGCTGAGCAGCTAAAGACCGAAATGAACAGAGAAGTGGGAAAACTTATCGCATCCAGGACCGGCAAAGTGGTGGACTTCGAAAAGCCCGAGATAGTTGTGATGCTTGGCCTCGCTACCGAGACCCTGAGCCTTCAGATACGATCTCTTTACATAGAGGGCCGCTACAAGAAACTTATCAGGGGAATCCCTCAGACAAGGTGGCCATGTCGTAATTGTAAAGGCAGAGGATGCGAAAAATGTAGTTTTACCGGTAAGCAGTACCCGGAATCTGTAGATGAGCTGATAAAAAAAGATGTTATCGATGTAGCCTCTGCTGCTGATACTGCATTCCATGGTGCCGGAAGGGAAGATATAGATGCTCTTATGCTGGGCAATGGCAGACCTTTTGTGGTGGAGGCCATCAGTCCACGAATTCGTACCATCGATCTGAAACAGCTTCAGGAAGCTATTAATGCTCATGCCGGTGGTAAGGTGGAAGTACATGGGTTGCAGGTCGTATCAAAGGATGTGGTAGAGAAGCTGAAATCAGCTCATGCGGATAAAGTATATAACCTTAAAGTTACATTCACTGACCCAGTTTCAAAGGAAGAACTAATATCAGCACTGGAAAGTCTTTCAGGTGCAGAGATCCAGCAACGGACGCCTCAGCGCGTATCTCACAGAAGGGCTGATCTGATCCGAAAAAGGTATGTCCATGTTATAGAACTTTTAGGATGGGAAGCAGACCATGCAATAGTGAGGGTCAGCTGCGAGGGCGGCCTCTATGTAAAAGAACTCGTATCCGGCGATGAAGGACGGACCGTTCCAAGTCTCACCGGAATATTATGTAAGCAGGCAACAGTTGCTGAACTTGATGTAGTGAACGTTGACATTTGAGCTATTATCCATTAATCACAATACATACAACGGAGAAGAATTATGTCACATGGTGAGAGACACTGTACAAGGTACAAATTGAAGAAGACCATAAGGGAAAGAGGTATTTCCCCAGTAAGTAAGGCTATTCAGGAATTCAATAACGGGCAGATGGTACACATAGATATAGACCCAAGTGTCCAAAAAGGAATGCCAAATCCGAAATTTCAGGGAAGCACGGGTAAAGTCGTTGGCCAGAGGGGCAGAGCTTATCTATTGCAGGTAAGGGACGGGAATTCCATGAAAGAGGTAATTTCCCTGCCGCAGCACCTGAAACCCCAGAAGTGATGGGAATAATACCTTCACTGGCAACATTTTAAGATCATTATCGATAAATATATCTTGATGTGTGAGTATAAGATATATGTTATCGATAGAGTTCCACATACTGTAGGATACATTAAGAGTGTATTTAGATGATAGTAAAGAACATTCTAAGTGAAGAACTTCTGACCATCTCTGAGGTCAGGGAGATGCTCAATGAGATCATGGAAGATCGCCTAAGTAAAGGAGAGGAGCTCAGGTACGAGCTACGTAAGGCTATCAACCATGCAGAGATGTTCTCCAGGATGAGCGCCCAGAGGTCACGGGAACTTGTTAACAAGCTCATGGAATTGGAAAAGATGAAACCAGAGATCGCTGTACGGATAGCCGACATAGCTCCCCAGACAAGGGACGAACTCAGGACCCTGTATGCAAAGGAACGGTACACTCTTTCCGAATCCGAGCTGGACTCGATATTGGACCTTGTGAGCGAGGCAGTAGAATAGATTTATATTTGAATATCCCATTTTTATTTTGATTGTTGTACGCAAGCATTAGCGGTTAGTTTTACGGAAGTGTTTAGTATGATGACAAGGGGAAAATCACCTGAAAGAGAGGACTACGCATGGATCATAGATTATCTGCCCTACGGCAGTAGTGTGGATTCCAAGCCATCCTACCAGAAAAAACCTCTCGTTCAGGCTGTAGGGGAAAAACACTTTGTCCTCATGGAATTAGTACCAAAAGAGAATGCAGTACCTCAGATCGAGTCGAGGGTCTATATTGGCGAAGGGGACCGTGATGTTATTGATCATGTTAAGCACAGGATCGGTTTCAATGATCTCAGCCATGGCTCTCAGCTAGAGCTTCCATATATGGTTGAGAAGATGGTACTTCTTGATGAGCAGCGTTTCGTGGATTTCTTCAATGATGCGCATCCTATAACCAATCGATTGCACATGCTGGAACTACTTCCGGGTATCGGGAAGAAGCTCATGTGGGCTATCATCGATGAACGTAAGAAAGGCAATTTCACCAGCCTTAAAGAACTTCACGGAAGAATAGGGGGCCTGCACTCTCCTGAAAAGATCATCGCTAACCGTATAATCGATGAGCTCAAGGACGACAATATCAAATACAGGCTATTTACCCTGCCTCCCCGCCGTCCCAAGCAGGAATAAGGGTGGAAGTATCCTTGGTCCGCAGTATTCTGCGCCATTATGGCATACAAGGTGGGCAGCATGACCAGCATTTTCTGGTGGATGAGGCTATCCTGGACAGGATAGTCGAATCTGCAAATATTGCTCCTGATGAGACTATCCTTGAGATCGGTGCAGGCATAGGCAACCTGACAGAGCGTCTATTGCGCCGGGCCGGCAGAGTAATAGCAGTCGAATTTGA
>CALBTS010000731.1 GCA_937968035.1 uncultured Methanomethylovorans sp. | reverse complement strand
TCTCTGAGGTCCATATTCACGTTCTGATATTGATGTAAAAGTTTAAGATGCTTTCTAAACCTATCACTCGTAACCATTCACTGAAAAATACAAAGGATCTAACTGACGGGTTTCCTTTTTTTCCAACGGTTCACTAAAATTCTTAAATTGCATAAGAGCACGCTGTTCTATCATTTCCTTTATCTCATAGAAAGAAATATTCATTTTCTTCTGCCTGAGCTCTTCTGCAACTTCCCTGATCTGTTCATATTCTGCTCTCACAGATATTATAGTTCCTTTAATATTGTGTACGATCTTGAAATCTATAGGTCCATACCACAGTACACCTCGATGGCTGTTCCCAAAGGAAACATCAAGCTGCCTTATTTCATGTTCGAACGCATGATGCTCACCTTCAAGAAACCTTACACCAAGGGTTCCGGTTTCCTGTGCTAGAAATTCCGCCAGCTCTTCAGCATGGGCTCTGACGGTATCAACTAAAAAAATATATTCATTCCTGCCTTTCTTGGTGATAGCAGGCAAGACATGCACATTACTTGCACCTTTCTTCATCAGCTCATCAATTAGATAAGGCACATGTTCACAGTTGACATTGTCTACATTTGTCATCAAGAGCACAGAGATACCTCGTATTTTTTGGATATGAATAAGATATGGAGGTTACCATATCTTATTTTGTTTCACCCCATAGCTTCCATCATTTTCTTGGCAAGCTTGGCGACTGTCTTTGCTTTAGCTTTTGCACCGGGGATAGCTGCACTGCAACCCTTTCCTCCAAGCTCACATTTTTTTGCCGCTTCTGTTGGCTCTTCTATTCCCATAGCTGCGGCTACAGCTGCAGGCACTGTGATGTTTATTATAGTGTGCCCGGATAGTTGCATTTCAGTTACAGGGATAGCTGCTAATGGAACTATGCCCAATATGTCCTTATCATTGTTGAGCATTGCTTCGGGTATGACCTTCTGTCCCAAACCCCGCAGTTCGAACTTCTTCCCATCAACCGTAATGTCCACATCTGCATCGGTGTCAAAACCATAGTAAGAATTTGTGAAAGGATGGCTACGCCTAGCACCACCAACCACCTTTTGGATCTTTATCTCCACTTTATGGCCAGTCATCATTCCCAGCATAGCGGCAGCATTCTTCTCTACAGTTGCCTTTCTTTGTTCATCAAGTTCTTTTACAACATCTTCCACAGATTTTCCTGATTTAAGGTCATCATAGGTTTTCTGCGCCCTGTAGAAAATTGCAGCTGTCCTTACAGGATCTGTAGCTGCTATTATAGTATGTGTAATTGGACCTCTGCGTACCTGTTCTGCCTTTCTCGCAATGGTATTTGCACCTATTGCAGCCATTTCCGGATCAAGCCACTCGGTCTTCTTTATATTAGCTATGATATCCGCTGCTTTGTCTTTATCGTTACCCGTATGAATTAGACAGCGCAGGGCTATAATAGCATCTGCAGTCATATGTCCCAGCGGGGGCATAATAGGTCCTCCGGAAAAACCCGCTCCAATGGCTATGGCTTCCTGGAAGACACAAAGCATCTCTCCAAAGGACATCATACCTACAACTGTGGGTGCACCAATATCCTTTATTATTACCCCCATGTCACCAATCACTCTTGCAGCATCATATTCCTCGTTTGTACCTCTGATATGTAATTTTTCAGGGATGCCGGCAACCTCGCATGCTGCCTTACCGGCAAGATACGCACTGTTGACATCAAAGAAATCACCATATTCCTCTGCAACAAAAGAGTCCGGATGCACAACCTCAAGAGCTGCAGCGACACCCAGTATGGCACTGATCACTGGACTTGGGGACACACCTGCACCACTGTAAGCATCTATCATCCCCTGAGTAGCCACCTTTGCACCGTTAATTGCGACCTCAGCAAATCCCATGTCCTCGCCTAGGGTATTGTGGCCATATAATGGACCCCCGGCTACTCCCAATGGCAGATTTTTACCCACGACCTTTGTTATCCTGCCTTCAGCAAGTGCCTGGTACAAGGCCTGCACAGCAGCAAAACCCGATACTTTATTGTTATTTTTAGGTGTGGGTACAGCTAGTACGCCAGCCCTTGGCACCTTTGCGGCCATCCTTGCCAGTGCTCCAAGTTTCCTGTTGCCTGCAGGGACACCTGCCTGGGCATTGGAGCCGGCAAAGTAGCAGATAACGGCAGCGAACAGGGCAGCATTGGCAGGATCTGCACCTGCTTCAACAGCAGCATCTATACCTTTCTTCAGCACATCATCTATCTGGAGAGCGGGGGCATCCTCATCTGTGAGCATTATGTTCACACCCCGCAACACTTCAGTGGCTATAGCATTAGCTGCACAGATAGCTGCAATGTTTGTCATTCCATGACTTTTAGTCAGTGCTTCTATCCTGTCGTTAGTTATATTCTCGATCTGGGAAACTGCAGCCATAGCTCCAGCAAAGACTTCCTTTTCCAATTTCTTTCACTCCTCTTGACCTTCTACTAGATCTCTCCTGTTTTCCCTTCAAAAGCCCTTGTTCTACCAGGAGGTACTAGTGACTAGTTTTTGTATATTGTGTATATTTTGATATCAGGATGACTAAATAAATACTTTTTTATTTCATATAGTATCTTAAAAGGATATTTTCAAAATTGATTTCATTTTAAAAACATACTTCTTTTTTGCTGATACTAATGTATTCTTTTTTTAGACAGGAAAGAACAGTTTCGAGTCTTAGTGACATACTACAACAGATTGTACTAATTGCACAGCCGAATGTATAGTATTATGAATACTAACATGCATGATCACGTTTTTGTATTTGCAGCAGCACTGCTGCACTTCATACACGCTTATGTGAAGTAGAATAGCTAAAAGAGAGTTAGAAGATAAAAAAATATAAGCGCTGTGTGTGGGAAAAATTAGCGATTGGAAACAAAAGTTGTTTTCTCTTTAACTTTTTAATTGTATAAAATTTGTAATAAAAATACTGTGAGCCACTTACCGATCTCACATTACCTGTTGTTGAACTGAGCATAGACTACTGCTGCGGCGATTA
>CALBTS010000730.1 GCA_937968035.1 uncultured Methanomethylovorans sp. | reverse complement strand
ACCACCGAGATCTACACTCTTTCCCTACACGACGCTCTTCCGATCTTTTAATACCATTAAAATTCAATTTAAAGCTGATTTAAACGCTGTTTAAATTTTAAAGCCAGCCTTCACCGGAATCACTGGCAACCTTGGCTCCGGAATACACCGGGAATCAATGATAAAAAGCAGAATGATAATTTTTATAACACTATGCTACTCAAAAACGGTCAACCAAATTCAGGAATTGACGGCCGAAATTTCTAATGTCCAAAGCATAATTTCTATTGTGCTGGATGTCAAAAGGTTTGTGTAATATTTCAGATCTATCCCATTATCTCTTCACGCTCCCGAAACAGGCGACCTCTCTCGTTATCACTTCGATCTCCCGAAACAAATTACTTCTTACCTCTTATCTCTTACCTCTCCCGTTATCGCTGCGCACTCCCGAAACAAGTGATCTCGGCCCCCCTAATTTCCCCTCCCAACTCCCAATTTACTCCCAATCTAAGGTTTTTTTTCAGAAAATCATCTCATTTTTTGCAATTTTCAAATTTGTCAATTTTGCGAATATTGCCAAAATGCATACGAATATCCGGAAAATGATAGCGCTTTTGGCCATTTTTTTAGCAGTAAAAAAAATTTATTAAAACTATTGACTTTTTAAAAAAAGAGCCTCAACTTTGACTCGCTGAGTTTGTCTTAACGACACAAGAGAGTTTTTAAAATTAATTATAAACAATATGAAGAACTAGAAGGATTATTCCTTGGTTATATTGTTGTCTGCATTCAGCTTCTCCCTGCTATTTGTATTTGCATCATGTGGCCCCAATAAAGAATCCTATCTGCACGATTTCCGCAGGTTTGTAGAGAAGGTCGAAAAAAACTGCACAAGCTATTCTGAATCAGAATGGAACGATATCGAAACCGAATACACTGAACTTACCAGCGAACGCCTTGAAAAGGTAAAAGACTCATTCACTTCTGAAGACCACCATGAATATGCCCGCTTGCAAGGCCGCTATCTTGCTGCACAAATCAAACGGCAAGGGAACAAAATTCTTGAAGGTGGTAAGGAAATTCTTGAAGGAGCCAAAGGGGTTTTGGAAGGGTTGGGGAATTAATTATTTTAGATAAGAGTTATGAAGACGTTAAATTTCATGCATCTTTTGATAAAAATGAAAACATTATTAAGAAACTATCTTCAAAGTAAGTTTTGGGATGATAATATTTCATTTAATCCATTTTTTAGTTTACAAAATAATTTGTTTTTTAGATTAGAAAATCTTAAAAGCAGTTCTATCCTAAATATGAAAAAACAGTGGATGGAATCAAAATATTGTGTGCTACCAATTAATAATGTGAAAATATAATACAAGGAATATGGATAACAAAAAAGAACAACTTATTAAGCTCATTCATGAGTTAAGAGGGCCAGACAAATTGAAAATTTATTTTCGATTGTTTATCCTTGTTTTACTGGTAATTTTAAACCCGGTTATTATTGCCAGAACCCTACAAAAAGGGGATTCAGTAATGGTCATTTTTCTTTTACTATCTGAAATAATATTACTTAGTTTTCTATATGGCTTTTGGAATTCAATAAAGGAAAGCCTGAAGGAAAATGAAAATGAAAAGATATTAAATGTAATTTACAACACTTCCATTGTCAATAAAATAATCTTTTCTGACCATAAGATAATTTTTGATATTACGGAAGATGAGGACGAGGTTCTGTTTGTAAAGAATGAGAACAAGCTGAAAGAAATTCAGAAGTTGCTTTCTGAGCATTTTGGCAGTAGCAAAATTCTAATTAAGTAGTATCTGACTCTTATAGATCAGACAAATACCTGCACTTAACTATGTTAAGTCTGAGAAAAGTATCTTGACAAAAAGTAAAACCAAAAAATAAATCTAATAAAATGGCAGAAAATCTGAAAAACAAAGGGTTGTCTGATTTCGAGGTTACTGAAAGCAGAAAAAAATATGGTGTAAATATACTTACCCCACCCAAAAGAGAGCCTTTGTGGAAATTATTCCTTGAAAAATTTGAAGATCCAATTATACGAATCTTATTAATTGCTGCATTTCTTTCGCTTGGCATTTCTTTTGTTCACTGGGAATTTGCTGAGACAATAGGAATTTTTATTGCAATCTTACTGGCGACTGGAATAGCATTCTGGTTTGAGATGGATGCGAATAAGAAATTTGATGTTTTAAACAAAGTAAATGATGACACCCTTTATAAAGTTATAAGAAATGGGAATATTAGCGAGATTCCCAAAAAAGACATTGTTGTTGGTGACTATATAATATTGTCTGCTGGCGAGGAAGTACCGGCCGATGCAGAATTAGTTAATGCAGTATCTTTATTGGTTGATGAATCTTGTTTAACCGGAGAGCCAAGCGTAGAAAAGACAACTCATCCTGAGCATTTTGAAGAGGATGTCACTTACGCATCAAATGAGATTAAACGTGGTACAAAAGTTCTGGATGGGCATTGCTCAGCTATTGTGCAAACTGTAGGTGATGCCACCGAATTTGGAAAAGTTGCCGAGCGCTCAACTGAAATGAGCGGGGAGGAAACACCATTAAATCAACAATTAGACAAACTGGCAAAGCTTATTGGTGTTATTGGACTTGGCCTGGCTGCTTTTACTTTTGTTGCACGTTTTATCAAAGATGCAATTCTGGGTGACGTGCCTTATACTCTGGCTCAGTTTGGATTGATTAGTGGAGTTATTCTGGCAGCTTTAATCGCTTTGATCAAAGTTTGGCTGCCTATCATCTATGACGGATTTGAGTTGGCCGGTAAAGAAAAAGAACTACCTAAAAGTGTTGAAGAAGGAAGCTATATCAAATGGATTTTAATCGGAGCTGGTTTCTTTGTCATATTTGCAGCTTTAGGTTTGCCGTTTGGCGTTAATCCGTTAGATAAGGAATCATGGATTAATCTGGAACATGCAGGACATATCCTTCAATACTTCATGATATCGGTCACTCTGATAGTTGTTGCCGTTCCTGAAGGCCTGCCAATGAGTGTTACTCTCAGCCTTGCATTAAGCATGAGAAAAATGCTAAAATCAAACAATCTTGTGAGAAAGATGCATGCTTGCGAAACAATGGGTGCTGCAACAGTTATATGTACCGATAAAACTGGCACTCTTACAGATCGGAAGAGCACACGTCTGAACTCCAGTCACCGAATACGATCTC
>CALBTS010000729.1 GCA_937968035.1 uncultured Methanomethylovorans sp. | reverse complement strand
GGGCGGGGGGATGAGGTGCATCAAGTCCTTCATCAAAATTAATCCATGCAGGGGCGTTGTTGACGATTACAAAGTTAGAGATAAAATCGGTGTGCTTATTTATTATTTCAAGTAACTGGATACAAAATGAATCTTTTTGAAATATAAGGATTGCGACTATAACTAAATTCAATATACTTAAAAACTAGGACAAAGGGAATGCAAAAGTTAAAGTGTTATCTTACTATAGTTTAGTAGAAATATGTGTCCAAAACTCGTATTGCATTCTTATCCTTATCTATTTTAAATTTCAAACGAAATTTTACCATTGTCTTTTGTATTCCCAATTTTTTTCTGCAAAAGAACTTTTTTCTTATCTCAAATGAATCAATGGTATTATTAAAATTCACATTGCTTTCCTTAAATATAAATTTGAAGATTGATTTTCTGCTTATAAAAACCAAATCATCTATGCTCAAAAAATAATAGTCATTTTCTTGGCTTTCCAATCCATCTCGATCTTTTTCTGAATTATCAAGAATTTGGTTGACCAGAAGAAAATTGTAATCAAATTGCTTAATGGAAAGAACTGTATCAGGCACATGATTAGAAATTTCTATAACCAAATATTTTAAATATTTGCATTTTACAATATCTTTAATATGCATGTTAACTATATTAACAAGTTCTTTGCTTAATTCTGAATCAATACATCTAACTTCTTTTAAATATATCTTGTTGTCTTGCATATTGATTGTTTGAGAAAAAAGATTACACCCTCCTAGCAGAAAGGTCATCAGCATTATTATATATCTATTTTTTGCCATTGCAACTAATTTACGGGGTAATATTCCTTATTACCTTTTCTATATATAGAAAAGGTAGGAGGTCCTCCAGGTTGATTGTGGAACCTTTCTCTTAGAGCCTGAATAGTAGCTTTATCTTCCTCAGAATTGGAACCTTTACCAAAATTTGCCACTGTCTGACCATTCTGAGTTTCTGAAATGCTGTTATTATGATTATGAGAATAGGAATCTAACCTTGTAATTTTGCCTTTATCATGGTAACCATATAGCAAATCGGCCATGGGGCCTGCATTTTCTTTGCTATGTGAAGTAAGAATCAAAGACTTTTCAGAGTATGTTCAATTAAGTGTGTCAAAGTGAAATCGAAAAAAACAAATAACTTTGACAATGGAAAAGAAACAAGCAAAAAAGCGAATCAGGCAACCACGCCTGGACGAAATCATACCCAACGAAGAAATGCGAACAGAGATGTTAGGTAGGCTCTATAAAGGCGAACCCATCTTAGGAGAAGGAGGCATTTTTACTAATTTGCTTCAATCCTTTGTAAATGCTGCACTTGAAGGGGAAATGGATAATTACCTTCAGGAGTCAAAAGGGATTGATTCAACCAACAGGCGTAATGGACACACAAGCAAGTTATTGCGCAGTACAGCAGGTCCCATTGAAATAAAAACGCCTCGCGACCGTTTTGGAGAGCACGATCCGATCATCGGTAAAAAGCGAGAGCGCGAGTTAAGTACAGGACTTGATGATATTATCATGAGTCTCTATGCACGCGGCCAATCGGTTGAAGATGTTCGTTTTCAATTGCATCAGATCTACGGTCTGGAGGTAAGTACAGGAGCAATAAGCGCTGTAACAGATCGGGTTTGGGGAGAAATAACAGAATGGCAACAACGTTCTTTATCAGCTTGTTATCCAATAGTTTACCTGGATGCTATTCATTATAAGGTTCGGGAAGACGCAAAAGTAATATTAAAGGCTGTATATACAGTCTATTCAGTAAGCGTAGACGGAGAGCGGGATATATTAGGCCTGTATTTGAAGGAATCAGAGGGGGCCCGCCAATGGGGTCATATACTGGAGGATTTAAAGCGCAGGGGAGTAGAAGATATATTCTTCTTTAGCGTAGATGGTCTATCTGGCTTTAAAGACGTAATAGAGCAGGTTTATCCAGCTTCAGCACTTCAGCGTTGCATTGTTCATAAAGTCCGCAATTCAACACGCTATGTGAGCGAAAAAGACAGAAAAGCCGTATGCAAGGATCTGCGAATGATTTATACCTCATCAGACAGACAACAAGCCGCAATAGCATTGGAATCGTTTGGACAGCGCTGGGATACGAAATACAAAGAGATAAGATCATCCTGGGAAGAAGATTGGGACGATCTGATGGTATTTATGGATTACGGTGAAAACATTCGGCGAATGATTTATACCACAAATCCGATAGAAGCAGTTCACCGGGTACTGAGAAAAGTCACTAAAACCAAAGGAGCCTGGAGCAATGATAAGGGCTTGCAAAAACAGTTATATTTGACACTGAAGTACAGCGAAAGAAGCTGGAAAAGAAAGGCATTTAACTGGGTAATTATACAACGTGAACTTATGGAGTACTATGGAGAACGGTATGTCAAGCACTTGTCATAAAATAAATAAAGAGGTTCCCTTCGGGGGGGGAGCCTCTCGGCCTACGGCCTCCAGGCTCCCCCCCCGAAGGGAACCTCGGACAATGTCATGAAAAGGAAATGACACACTTAATTGAACACTCCCACTTTTCACCCATAGTGCCACCAGAAACATCTGCCTTTGAAAACTCAACATCGGAGTGTTCAACCAGAAATTCAAAAATATTATCAGCATTATCCGCTGAATTGGTCTTTAAAAGTTGAATACCACTACTCCCATCTTCGTTTTCAGCATTAAAGATTTCGAGAGAACCCTTCTCTATATTCAATACATTCTTCTCTTTATTTTTTAATTCACCTGTTTTTTTGACATATCGTGCTCGCCCCCCTATCAACCTATCCGGACCATCATTTTTTTCAGTACCTTCTATTGCCTTAACCTTGCCATTTCTATGTACTTCATAATCAGTTAATCCCAATAAATCTATTCTTGTAATCGGATTGTTCCTACAATAGTTATAGAAACTATAATCCGGATACTTCTCCGCCAACGGATCCACACTATGCCACCTCCCCAATTGTGCATCATACATCCTCGCTCCATAATCCAACCAATCCAGCCCAAGCTCATCCTGGA
>CALBTS010000728.1 GCA_937968035.1 uncultured Methanomethylovorans sp. | reverse complement strand
AGCCCTTGCACTTTATGCCAGGGCTTTTCCTTGTAGCGAGAGAGACGCTACATTTTCAGTATTCTTACGTTACGGAACAATTACAGACCGTTCCACACAAAACCCCATATTTCAGCGTTTTAAACATTTATTTGTTGAAAATTATGTAACGTATAGGAACAAATTAATATCAATTTGTTTCCAATATGTTTCCAGTTTTGTATCTTTAACCAATAATTACAGCGACAATGCCGACAGTAAAATTTCTTTTACAGACCCCGTACGAAAAGAGTAAAACCGGAAAGCGGAAACCGGCCACAAAAGAAACCAGGTTGTATGCCTATTTGATTGTTAACCGAGATTACATAATCAAAATAAAGACTGAGCACGTTGTAAGGCCGACTGAGTGGGATTTTGACATCCAGGGGAAGCGGGAAAGGCTGGCGGGGGCAATTGAGTTTAACGCCAAGCTCGGCAACCTTAAAAAAGAGATTTTAGACCAATACGACAAATTGCGGAAGCAATTCCCGGATGCAACATTCCGGGAGGTGAGCGCCCTGTTGAAACAGTATTATAAAGAGGGCGAGCTACCACAATTTAGCGCCAAGGGGTTCTTTGAGGTCCTGGATGAATATATCACCAGCAACGAGGGAGAGCTAACCCCGCGCACCCTGGCCAAGTTTAGAACCCTTAAAACTGTCCTGACTGAGTTTATTGAGGCGAACCGGAAATATAACCCGCTGGCCTTTTCAATGATTGACCACAACTTTAAGGATGCGTTTGTTAAACATCTCCGGGAGCGGGAACCGCGCGGAAGGCAGAAGCGGCGCCCTGAGGGCTTTCAAACCGGTCTGTTGAATGATTCTATCACGAAATACATTCAGGACCTTAAAAACTACCTGGGATGGGCGGAGAAGCGAGGATATAACCACTCCAAAACCTATACCGAATTTAACGCAATAACGGCAGCCAATAAGAAACGACAGGCCGACAGGCGGGACATTGTCACCCTCACCCTCCAGGAACTTACTGCTTTTTATCATTTCGACCTCAGCGATAGGCCCGCACTTGAAAGGGTGCGGGACATCTTCTGTTTTCAGACATTTACAGGGCAGAGATGGTCCGACGTCGAGCGATTTAATAAAGAGGACCTGGACGGTGACGTTTGGGCCTTCACGGCCTTTAAAACTAAGAAGCGGCAAGAAGTGGATCTGACGGGCTTTGCAGCCCCGGCGCTGGACATACTCAAAAAGTATGATTACTCCCTGCCGGTCATATCCCTGCAAAAGTTCAATGATATGCTAAAGGACGCGGGCAGGGAGGCCGGGATTAATACACCTGTAAGCATTAAACGATTTTCAGGGGCGACAGAGATAGAGACGGCAGAACCCAAGTATTACTTCATGAGCAGCCACATGGCCCGCCGGACCTGCGTTAGTATCCTATTGAATAACTTCGGCGTGGCCCCTTCGTCAGTTATGGAAATAACGGGGCACACTGATTTAAAAACCTTAGAAAAGTATCTGAATAAGGACCGGGCCGCCCGCCGGGAGGCAATGGCCAAAACCAAGCCGGTGACTGAAATACTTTCAATAGTCAAAGCATCATGAGAATACTGAAGTACAACCCCCACCACGTTCCGCCCACCTGGTTCGGATTGACACCCGATTGTGTTGGCGATATTAGTATCACCGTCAAAGATGAGGATTACGATTTTTGCAAGAGGGTAACAGACGATTATCCGCTCGTACCGCTTGCAGAGTTTGCGTCGCTCATTGATCACACCCGGATCAGCTGGGAGCAATTCCGTTATGCTGACCAAAAACATGAACTGATCAAACAGCTGGAGAAAGGGGCAACAATAGAGAAAATAAAGGTTAAGACCTCGAAGGGGAAAACAATGATTGAGATTGACAACCCTGAGA
>CALBTS010000727.1 GCA_937968035.1 uncultured Methanomethylovorans sp. | reverse complement strand
TGGCATGGATGAGGACTGATTACAAACCCAGAAGATGGAATGGAAATACTGAACCACTCTCTGCCAAATCGCTCAGGAATGTTTATGTCTCGCTTCGAGCCTTCTTCTCTTGGCTTGAAAAAGAGTTTGGATTAGAGAATCCCGCAAAAACCATTCCACCTCCTAAGTATCCTCAACATGTTATTCAAACATTCTCCAAGGAAGACATTGAAAAATTAATTAAGTCCTGTCTCTATTCAAGAGAAGCTCAACCCAATAACCGTAGGAGCTTTGTTATGCGGAGACCAACAGCCAACCGTGATCAGGCTTTGATCATGTTCCTGTTGGATACAGGCTTGCGTGCATCTGAATTATGTTCTTTATTGGTAGGTGATGTTGATTTAAAAACCGGACAAGTCAGTGTTCGACATGGTGTTTCCGGAGGTGCAAAGGGAGGTAAGGGTAGGGTAACTTACCTGGGAAAAGCAAGCAAGAAAGCTCTATGGCGTTATCTGGCAAACCGAGAAGATGGTGATGATCCTGAAACTCCGCTTTTTTTAAATAACGCATCCCGTGCATTTAACCGAAATAGTCTTAGGATCATGATCAGACGCTTAGGTGAAAGGGCTGGTATTCCCCATGTGCATCCGCATAAATTCAGACACACTTTTGCAATCACTTACTTGAGATCGGGCGGTGATGTGTTTACCTTACAGCTTTTGCTTGGACACAGTTCACTCGATATGGTTCGTCATTATGCACAAGTTGCGCAAAGTGATGTTGCTACGGCGCATCGCAAGGCAAGTCCAGTTGACAATTGGAGGCTATAAGCATCGTACTTAATTGATTAGTTTTTCAGCAATCATCAATAGTGCTTTACCTAACTTTTCTTTCTCCAGACCGTCCAGGTAATTTTCTAATCTACGGTCTGGAGGTTGACTAGTATTGTCAACTAATCCGGTGATACGCGTTTTGACATCTGATGATAACAAAGGGGCGTATATTCCGTCTGTGATTTCAAGGTTCTCATGCATAAGATTCATTGAGACAGCTTTGTAATCTGCCAGGGTTTTCGCATGCAAAAGACCGTATACAGCGTTGCCATGCCGAAATTTATGCGGAGATTTGTATTCAATTTGTGCTCTGGCAAAGAGAACTTTCATCCTTCGACCGAGTGCATGCGCTCTGTTATTACCGGGCTTGTTTTGGGATATGCTTTGCTCACCCCACAAATGGTGGACTGGTGCATACCAACATGCATCATCAGATAATGTCTCACGAATAATGCTATCCCACCGTTTTATTGGCTCAATTAAATCTGGAACATTATAAAGAAAAGTTGTCGCCTTCTTACCGTTCTTTGTTTTGACCCCAAGCTCTGGCCATTGGTAGACCGTGAGGTTCTCCAGATCAATTGCAGAGCATGGAAGGGTGACAAAAGCAGTAGCACGCATTCCAGATAAAAAAAGGAAAGCAGCAGCTGCCTGATCCCGTAATAATGCCAAATCGTTTTGCGGGGCTGGTGGCATTACAAGCTTTCTGACGTCTTCTTCAGTTACAAACACATTCACTTGCAGTTTCTGTGGTTGTCTTGGCAGTCGTAAGGTTTCAATCCAATCTAATGTAACAGTATTTAATTCACGGGGATACGTCCTTTTAGCCCAAAGAAAAAATCTTTTGCTTGTGTCGAGTATTTTTTTCTGTGTCGACTGAGCCAGGTCTTTACTATTGTCCTTTTGGACTTGCTTAGATAAGTATTTAGGAAAGGTGGGACGTATCATCGGTGCTTTTGAGAAATCGTGATCATCTGCCCAAAGCAACAAATGTCTGAGGTAGAAACGATACCGTTCAACAGAGCTTATTCCCAGCTGCATTACTTCCTTCAAATATAAAAGATACTTGGATACTTTAAGAAAGTTTTGACGTTCAATCATCTCGGATTCCTCGGTTAATGATGTTTTTGCAAACCGGACAATACCCTTTTATACGTTTTACTTTCTCATTGACGAATGTATATTGCGGAGATTCAATTATTCTGGCTTGATTACAGTGCATGCAATAACCCTGGCCCTCTGTCAATCTCTGTAATTTTTTATCTGGCTTTTGACTAACCACCCAAGCTCTGAACGATTCTCCGTTTATCCATAAACGCCCACTATTATCTTTTTCATGTGGAGCACCTGCAGAAAGCCAACCACGTAAAGTGTTATAAGGTATATCCAAAGCCGAAGCCAACTCGTTTAGCGTATACAACATTGGTAAGAGTCCAGGCGCACGGATTATCACTTTATGTGGGATTTTTATTTTTGTTATCGACATTTTTTTCAATCTCACTTATTTCTTTTCATTCCAAGGCTAAATCAAGCTTCAACCATTTAAACAATTTATTTTAAAATTTTGCCAATGATTGAGAGCAAGGTTTTTTATTCATTCACAGCCTGCTGTTCAATTTTTTTATTTTAATCCGGATGGCAGTTGGCATTGCCCACGGGAGTTTCACCCCTGTTCAACCAGGACAGCTCTACCCATTGCCTGCGGCGGGTCTACGCTCGGACTGTGGCTATAGAGGAGTATCATTATGTCCTTCACTTCATAGTTGATTTGCCATATCAATCTTCTCGAAAACGGTGGTCACTCGTTTATTATTAGGATTGTCTCGCGTCTGTGATCAGTGATGGATTGTCGTATCCGGATTGTTGTATTACATCCAGGCATTATCCTCCTGGCGTTTTTGTTAAGGTACTTTTTCTTACTAAATATTTCATCTCCCTTCATGTTGACAAGGCTTAGTACAATTTGAAGGTAACTAGTATCTTCCTTTGCTGTAAATGTTTGTTCGGCATAGCTAATTGAAGATCGGAAGAGCGTCGTGTAGGGAAAGAGTGTAGATCTCGGTGGT
>CALBTS010000726.1 GCA_937968035.1 uncultured Methanomethylovorans sp. | reverse complement strand
ATGGTTGTGCAGCCATCGGGAAGATAACCTGTAGCTTCCACATTCACCTGTACAGGAAAAGATTCCAGTATAAGCACCTGCACATTATTGACAGATGCCACGCCGGTTATGAACTCTTCTTCGTTGTTCATTCCTGGGGAAGGTGTCTGGTTCCCACTTGTGTTCTCAGAGCCATTGTAGACGATCGGTTGCTGGCAGGAACAACCTGATATCACGATCGCCATTGTAATTGATAGAAGTATTAACAGATATTTCGATCTCATTCTGGATCCCCGTAATAGATTTGTATCTGGCAGATATGATATCATTCAGAATATATAGCAATTGCCTAAGGTACGAACATTTTCGAACTGATACATAGTAAGCAGCGCAAAATTCAGGTTATATCTGCCGACCGACAGAAATCGGATATAGAAAGAAGAACAGATAATTACTAATCATTCCGACTCGTACCAATAGATTTAAGATATTGAATGTAATTAGGAGAGTGAAAGTCAAAGAGAGCGTGTGGCCTAGCCAGGATATGGCGGCAGCCTCCTAAGCTGCAAGCCAGGGGTTCAAATCCCTTCACGCTCGCTATACTTTTTCTAATATAATTAGATCAAGGAGAATCATCTAATGATCCGTAAGGCCACTGTCAAAGATGTCGAAGCAATGAAGAACATCATCAATGCATATGCAAAACAGGAGAAGATGCTTCCCCGTTCATACAATGAGCTATACCAGTATATACGCAGTTTCTATGTATACGAGAAGGATGGCGAGGTCATAGGATGCTGCGCTCTGCAGGTAGTATGGGAAGACCTGGCAGAGGTACTTTCATTTGCGGTCAAGCCTGAATATGCAAGACAGGGAATAGGATCACAATTACTAAAGGCCTGTATGGGCGATGCACACGAACTGCATATAAAGAAGATATTTACTCTTACATACGTACCGCAATTTTTCGAAAAACACGGATTTGAAAGAGTGGATAAAGCAACACTCCCCCATAAAGTATGGAGTGGCTGCATAAACTGTCCTAAGTTCCCGGACTGTGACGAGATAGCGTTGATCAAAAATATAGACTGAATTGCTGATCTCAGCTTAATTCCTTTTTAAGATATACTGTACCCTTTTCTTCTTTTTGCACTGAAAAACCGGTCTTTAAATATAGATCAATAGCTGGTCCCAGAGAAGTATCGGTCTTCAGGATTGCTGTATTATAATGCTCGCTTGCAAATTCCAGAGCTTTCCCCAAGAGTTCAGAACCGATTCCCAGTCTTCTGAGATCCTTATGGACATACAGCCTCTTGACCTCACATTTGTCCTCACTTCTCTTTTTCACAGCACAGGTGCCGATGATCCTACCCTCTGTGAAAGCCAAATAAAAGATGCCTCCATCTTCAAGGTAGTTTGCTGAAATATTATCCAGATCAAGATCCTTCTCTATGTCGTAAGCAAAACCTTCGGATGCCAGTATGCTCACCACGAATTTTTTTACGGAGGAATTAAGTAACGGAGAAAAAACCTTTATCATCAATGTATATATTCCTCTGGCTTTTTCAAGAAATCAAGAGCAATAGAACTTAATATTTGCACACCCTGCATAAGGACAGTTTCATCTATATCAAAACTGCTGGAATGGTTGTTCTCTGTCATATCTTTCTCCGGATTGCGGGTACCCAGGAAAAGGAACATACCAGGTACCTGACGTAAATAATAAGCAAAATCCTCGGAGCCGAAGATAGGAGATGCATTATCATCCACATTCATGAATGACTGCTTAAGCAACCTGCTGGCCGCTGCCGTGAAACCTGGATCGTTCACAAGTACAGGATAACCATGTAACACATCCAGCTCATAGGATGGCACACCAGCAATATCTTCTCTGGTAAATTCTTCCATGACAGAAATCAGTATTGTATCCAGAACATTCTCAATAGTGGCCGTGTCCATTTCATTAAAGGTCCTGAAACTTCCGGAAACATGTACTTCGTCGGGGATGATGTTTGAGCGAGTACCTCCGGTGACCGTGCCAAAGCCAAAAACATGTCTTGAAGGATCGACCTTCCGGGCACTTTCCAGCCTATACCTGGATATAAGGTCCGCAGCCATTTCAATGGGATTTATGCAATATTCCGGTGTTGATACATGACCACCCTTTCCTTTGACCCTGATATTGAAATCGTTGGAGCTTGCCATAAATGGCCCGGGGCAGAAACGCACATTACCAACATCCACATCACCGAAAATGTGAAGCCCTATAATAGCATCGACACCTGCAAGCCCGCCATCATCAATAACCATCCTGGCCCCGCCAGGATATTGTTCCTCTGCCGCCTGAAATATCAACCGCACTTTACCAGGGAACTCATGCCTCCTCTCGAAAAGCAGGCGGGCCACGCCCAATACTATAGCCATATGACCATCGTGGCCGCATGCGTGCATGACCCCTTTGTGGCAAGAGATATACTCCCTATTGTGGGCAGTTTCCTCCTCCTGTATTGGCAGAGCATCCGTATCAGAACGTATTGCAATGCAAGGTCCCGGACCATTGCCTGTGATATCTGCCACAACACCGGTACCGGCAATGGAACCGCTTTCCAGGCCGAACTCCTTAAGAGAACCAATTATCCTCTTCTGTGTCATGTGTTCATTGAAACTGAGTTCAGGATACCTGTGGAACTCGCGTCGCTTTTGTATGATCCATTGTTCAAGAGGGAGCAGGAACATCACCTGATATGAATGTTTCATCCAAATTATAAGAGCAGATTGCTCATCATGACTCATAATCATTTTGTTCAGAGAGATGTTTGCAATATGATTATTACTAAGGAGATTTATTACCTTTAATCCAATACAAAGGAGATCAGAATGCTGAAAACACGGCTCAGGGACTTTTTCATAACTCAGGATGACTGGATATTCGCTGTATCCGATTATTTCCATCCCCATGGGATACGTTCGACACTGCGATACGTACCCGATGAAGAAGGGGAACGCCAGATGAACGGAAAAAGATACCGTAAGTATGATTTCGATGATTCTTTCGATTTTATGCGAAAGCACCGGCCTGAATGGGTGGAAGATGTACATGTGGTGCCTGAAGAGCAGGTGAAAAGGATACT
>CALBTS010000725.1 GCA_937968035.1 uncultured Methanomethylovorans sp. | reverse complement strand
CATTATCCTCCGTAAGTCCCACACTTACCTCGGATGGATCAAAACGATAGTTTTTCAGGTATTCCAGATACATGGGTTTAAAGAAAGGACAGACTGATCTCAGCCAGCTGTACTCTTCTGCGGTCAGCGCGATCTTAGGAAACTGAATATCCAAAAGATTCCTAAACTTCTTTACAAATTCCTCATTGAAACGCTGTCCACCCCTGTTAATAAAACGATATTCGACACATGCCTCGGGAAACAGTTCCAGTACAGCCATCTGCATGCTTAGCTTGTACAGATCATTGTCCAGTATAGATTGAATCACATCTGATCTTCCTGCATATTCCGTGGATATATGCCTGTACTTTATACCTTATGTGCCTGTCGATTATGTGCGGGAAGGTATCCTATGGAGAATACCTGCATGATCTGTTAGCCCTCAGGAGGATTTTGATAAAACTCTTTTTTAATCGATATATACTGTTTTTTATCAATGCAAGGGCGCTAAGGCACAAAGAAGCAAATAACAAGCTTTGCGGCCTCGCGACCTTGTGTTAAAAATGATTTGCAGTAGAAAATGAATATGCTCTTAGATCAAAACAAGTACAGAGAGAATTCTAATAGATCAAAGAGGACTTCAATAACACTCCTTTTTTGATCAATTATTTATATGCGCCATATAAAACAAATTTCAAATAACTGATTTTTCGGAAGCCTCTCAGAATAATTCACAAGGAATAGTGAACAGCAAGAAAAATGATATGACAGTTTATTTGAAACTGTCTTAAAGTATCTCACAAAAAAGAAAAAGACCGGATCAATTCATAGGTCTCACAAGTATCTTTGAAGCCATGCCTTTACCCAGCGCATATTTGCAGCCGCTTATTTCGACTATTAGGGAACCCATATGATCCCTGGTCACTTTTAATGGGCAGTTCTCAATAAAACCCATAGCTTTCAGGCGGTCTGCAAGTGATCTGCTTGCGTTGATCCCTGCAACTTTGGTTTCAGTACCTTCGGAAACCATTGCAAGGGGGATAGGTGGAGCCATAATTCATACCTCTGCGACAATTTTGTTGGTTTTTCTGTCAACTGCGGTTCCTTAAGGCATTCGACATCCTGAATAAGGATCCAAATGCTTTGTCACTATAATCATATTAGCCTTGACTAATATGATTAGACGGTTCTATCTAGGGCGTTTTAGTATATAAGCTTGCCTATGCTACAATGTTTAGGTATAACTAACAATGTGATATAGTTATTATCACAAATATACTCCTTACATGACTTCATAGTATGTCGCCGAAGCGATCTTTAAGTTAAATTGAAAACAAAATCGCTGCCTTTTTCTCTCATCCTCGTTTATTTAGATCTCTTGTAAGCCATATTTACTTTCTGATATGGTAGATGGGAACTATAATCAGAAGGATCAGGACCAGTATCATTCCTGCTGATACATGCGACCCCTTATTATCACCAGTGCTCACTGCTGTGACATTTGATGTTTCCCTCTGTTCAGGGATAATTGCACCCATTGATATGAGCATAACTGGCTCAGTCTCGACTGGATGAGACACTATATCCTGCTCCAGAACACCCTCTGTTGTAGTTTCGGTTTCTTCTGTGATGTTCTCACCATCAGTGTTATCCGAAGTTTCCTCAGCAGGTTCTGCTGCCTTAACAGATTCAATCTCGCTAGTAAAATTGTCAACGGCATTCTCAGGAAACCAGCAAGCTTGGGAAGCTGTGCTCAAAGTTATCAGGATAAGTAATACAACAACCGTTCGCATAAAGATCATCTTTGCTCCGTCTTTTTTTACCAGAATTGCACAACCTTCTTTGCTCTTCTGAAGCTGTCCTTTTTGTTACTAAACAAACAAAATTCAGGTCTACGGATATTTAATATTTATGAATGTATTAAATATGTTAATTACCATAATGATGAGATGACTTAAAAACTGAAAAGAAATAAGAGAATAAAGAAACAAAATATATCGAGAATCTGATCAATTGATTACTCCTCTAGTTTTCAGGGTCCCATGTGCTGAAATCCATGATCATGGCAGATAATGGCCATAAGTTAAGAAAACCTCTTTT
>CALBTS010000724.1 GCA_937968035.1 uncultured Methanomethylovorans sp. | reverse complement strand
GGCGCAGAGTCGCGGTGGCGCGTGTTTTTGCACTCGTGGTGCGATGCAGGATTGTGATGGTTATTACTTTATTCTCGCGTTGGCAAAAACCGTGACACCACTAGGGGGTCCCCGGCGGGAGCCGGGGCGGGCCGTACCGCCGACCACTAAATGTTCCTCTTTAGCCAGAAAATTCTCGCGGTACGGAAAAGCCAATTGCATATACCGACCTGTTACCGCCAGTTTATTTCCATTTAAGTTTCACGAGTAAATCTTGGATCCATTTTTTTGTTGCTTCCTTACAATTAATTTCAGTAGCAACCTGTATTAAAGCGTTAAGGAATTCATTTTTATTATCAATGTCAATTTTAAAAAGGCAATACTTGGCATAACTAAATATGTCGTGTAGAAGCGTATAAAAACCTTTTTCTTCAAACTCTTTTAATTTGGATTCGACTGATTTATAGTCATAGTTAGCCCTAGGTCCATAAACAAACTCACCTTTTTTGCCTTTTTCTTTTATTATTTTATTAAATGCATGCTCTACATCATATTCAGTAAAGGTTTTATCTTTTACTTCTATAGAATAAAGATATTTGCTGCCTTTATAAATATCGATATCGCCTATTTCTTTAGAGGAAGCTCCGCTTTGATTTACATTATGAACAGCAACCGAGTATGTTTCACTTTGTTTCTTGTAATAGAGTCTTTCCAGAGTTCCAACCACTATCGTACAGGTCTCTCCCTCGAAAGGCATCTCAAGGAAGTTTATAATAAACTCAAATATTTCAATTAAAGTTGGACTGTACTTAATATGGGTATCATCAAGATTCTTAAGTTCAGTTATTCTTACATGCAACATCTCTAGAGCGCATGATAGGTATTCAATAGCTTCTTGTGAATTTCTGATTTTGCCAAAAATGTAAATGAGCGTTAATAAGGTCTCTTTATCATTACCTTTTCTAACCGCGTTTTTATCACTTAAATGTGTAAAACGGGCAGGTTTGTTTAAGAAAGGTTCATTAGACCCACCGAGGGCCCTATTTAAGAAGTCCCTTTCAAAAGGAACAATTACATTATGGCAAAGACTTCTTGCATCATATGCTCCATTTAAAGGAGCACCTGCCTGCAGAGCAATTGGGTTTGCATTATTGTTCGTAGATTTTGCTAATAACCCAGTAAGTAAAATGTATTTGTAAGTCTTATGGGTACCAGAAAGGACATCTTTTATCTTGTGACAAATATCATCTGATTTTAAACACCTTTCTCTATATGCTTTTAACAAAGCTTGTTCTGCATCTGTTCTTTTAATGTTTATGATCATGCTATTTCTAATTGATATGGGAGCTTAATAATAGCCTTGTCTAGGTTTTCATTTGTTAAGTAATCAAACATCATTCTCCCAATCGAATAGCCAAGATTGCATGGAACTGCATTCCCAATTTGTTTGAAAATGGAAGATTGTGATCCCGAGAATTTATAGTTATGTGGGAATGTTTGTAAGATTGATGCTTCTTCAACAGTTAAACGCCTTAACCGTTTTGGAGCTTCGGTAAATTCTGATGGGGAAACTCCCTTCATAATATCAGAATGATAGTTCTCAATCCAGCTCGGTTTGTTTTCGTACAATTCTAGTTCATCAATTATTGGGGTTTTATTGCCCCCCATTGATGCTGGTAAAGTCGCACAATACCCTTCAATCTTCACTGGTCTCCCAAGGCCATTAAAAAGCATTCCGGCATAAGGAGATTTTCTTAAAACAGGATTTGGGGTTAAAGTTATTTTTGCCTTGCAAAGACCTCTATTATTACCTTGACCAGCTCTGTCTAGAACGTTTAAAGCTTGTCTTACAGTGGGTCCTTTCTTTCTATAAGGCTGAAGCATTTTATTTAGGTCTGGTATTATGAAGGAGTTGTTTTTAAACCCAATAAAGAACACTCTTTCTCGAGATTGTGGTACATCAAAATCTGAAGCATTTACTACAATGTAGTTCACGGAATAACCTGATGCTTTGAATTTTTCGAGTAGTTCGTTTCTTAGGAGACTCCATTTACTTAATTCACCGAGTGCTTTTACATTTTCCATCACGAATGCCCTAGGTTGAACTTGATCAACAATTTCTGAGAATGTCCAAATATGGTTACTCCTTGGATCGGAAGGATTCATCTTGCCAGCAACAGAGAATCCCTGACATGGAGGACCTCCAAAAACTATGTCTACTTCAGACCTATATTTATATAATTGACTTTTAAGGCTTTCGATATCACCGCAATGAATATGGTTACCAATATTATTCTTATAGGTCTCACAAGCCATTTTGTCAAAATCATTTGCCCATAAAATATCGAATCCGGCTTTGACAAAACCAACATCCAGACCACCTGCACCAGAATATAACGAGATTGCTTTCATAGTTCAAAATTAAGTCATTTTTGGTAAGAACCATACAGGTTTTAATAAATTGGCGGTAACGTTCGGCGGTATGTGGCGTTGGCGCAGAGTCGCGGTGGCGC
>CALBTS010000723.1 GCA_937968035.1 uncultured Methanomethylovorans sp. | reverse complement strand
CCGATCTGAGGGGGCATGGTACACCCAAGGGGGTGTGGTATACCCGAGGGGCACACTGTCAGTTGACTTGGAGTTTGAGCCTCTCCGGAGGCACAGGAAATGTGGTGGTCGCATGGCTGCCACATGCTCTATGGGGGTGAAAAAGGTTAATGATAGATCACAGATCCTTCTTCGGTGCAGTTACGGTGCAAATCTATTTTGTCAGAGGTAAATAATTCATCAAGTTGTTGAGCAGCCGCAATGTGGAATTTGGGACAGTTGAAGAATAACAAGAAATGTATTTGTTAATCCACATTCGCAGGGATATCATCAAACTGAATGGTTTGTATCAGTGCTTCAATGGCCTCGCCAGCTATTTCATCAGTGCAGAAAATATTTTCCAAATCTTGGTCTTTGTACTTCTTTGCTGTCAACCAATTTTTTTGGATGTTTGAGGCAATGATCGGTGTCCTAGCTTCTTTTCTTTGGAGAAGATCAGTTGCCTCATTTAGGACAACTTTGCGCTCTTTAATCAAATAATAGAGATCATAAAAATCTCGATATCTGACTCTTTGAGATAATGCTCGCAGTTTTTCAGCGCAGATTTCTCTTTCATCCATCACCAGAGGAAAGGTTGCAATGCCCCAGACGTTTTTGTATTCGATTTTCTTTCCAGGCAGGATTGCATTTTGGAAACGGTCAATTTCAATTTTGATATGCCCATTTTGACCAAGCAATCCTTCAAATCGAAGGTTTTCTATTTTGATTGTGAATTTTGACTGAAAGTTCTTTGTAACTTTAAATATCCCGTTTGCTTCAATGATGGATTGAATTTCGTCCAGGGTGATTGTTTTGTCTAAAGCTGTGAAATCCAAATCTTCAGAAAACCGTTTTTGCGAAAGGTAGCAGTGATGAAGAGCCGTGCCACCTTTGAAGAGCAACCTTTCTTTTAGATCTGAGCTGAAAATTATATCCAAAGCTAATGCCAGAAAATAGTCTTTTTGGGCAATTGGCAAGGGGTAAAGCAGCTTTCTGCGGTTAATGATCTCAAGTTGTTGTCTGGTTATTTTCTTTTTTGACATACTGTTCAAAGAGTTGGTCATAGTAAAGTTTCCATTTATGATTGTATACCTTATCTTGGGCATCACTAATTGAAGAAACACTTTTTCGGTTTGCAACGGATAACAATAGTTGATGCGAATCCATGTCAGCACAATCAAGTAAAAATCCGAATATACGCCTTGTGGTGAGATTGGATTTTAACAGGTATTGAGTGAGTTTATCTTGGTCAATCTCATTTTGGTAGTCAAGCAGCTTTTCCAAAACGATGTCTGTTGAATATCCGCTGCGATGAAACTGGATCAAGTCGATGAGCGCTTTTTCAAAACTGGCGATTTTGATTTCTTGTCCATCAATTTCATGAGTTTCCCAGCCATAGAAATATTTCGCCTGGGTAGTGGTGAAATGAAAAATATAATTTCCGATGGTTCTCGATTTGGCCTTTTCAAGTGAAACAGATCTGATACCGCCCAGTAACTGATTGTAATAGCCGTGAAATTGTAGGGCAGACAAAAAGGAAATGTAAGCATTTTCGACCAGTAGATTAACTACTGCTCGATGATCGATGGCTAGTATACCCCTGGTACTTATGTCAGAAATGACGTACAAGCCTTTTTTGATGCGAGTTAGCCAACCGTCGTTTACAAGTTTACTAATTCTTTTCCTGGTGTATTGAACATCTTTGTTGAATAATTGATGCAGTTGGGAAAATGTAACTACAACACCATATTGAACAATAGCGTCTTCCAGAATTTGGAGTTCGTTTTCTGTGAACACATTTCTTTTCATGCAGTGATAATACCACATAGAAGGTATTATTGCAATACAAAAAGAAGTTGCTGCTTTTTCCTTCTTTCTGAGGTGGATGATTTTTGGCTTCCGTTATGTTACGATGCATTAGAGGATAATAACAAAAGAGCTTTCACTCTCAACGCCGGAAAACCCCTATAGAAGTTTCGGTTTCACCGAATCCGAAATCTTTTTCTATCATATAACGCATAAATGTTTCCTGGAAATGCTTCAGGATCCACAGACTAAAAATCACACGGTCAAAGACATGAGATATTTATATTAAATAATTATTTGCGAATTAATCCTGAAGTGGAAAAAATGCATATTCCGGTGTAATCGCCATGCAAGAAAAGCAGTCTCTATCCCTTACACCACATACCTGCC
>CALBTS010000722.1 GCA_937968035.1 uncultured Methanomethylovorans sp. | reverse complement strand
AAATGAACTTATGTTCAATTTATGCAACGGTACTGGTTTTGTCAAGCCCAAATTTACACCGCTTTTAACACAAAAAACTTATAAACCTATAAACTCTCTATAAACCCTCACTGAAAACTTCAAATCCAATCACTAAAACTTCATAAGTCCAAGTCCAAAAGATGATGAGCTAGTCAAGTCGAATGTTCAAAACATGCTAACTTCTTACAGATCATTTTATTGTGTATATGGCGCAAGTTTCTATATTATCAAAGAGAATGTCAAAGTCCCTCAAGAAACGGCAGGAGATCTGAAGTTTTGGTGATCAAAAGATTTACAGAATATAAGAATGTCCAAGTCTAACAAAGCAGATAAGTCTATCCATATAGTATTTGTTAACAATGTGATAACTTCAATAGTCCAAGTGAGCGCATTTTGAAGTTTTATGTGAGAGTTTGCACATGGGCTCGAATACAAGGGAAAAAGAATACTCTATAGGCCCCCCTCCGAACTGGCTGTCGGGCGCAGCAGGATTTGACAGTGCGGCGTCCTCTATGCTGCAAGGCTGAATAGCAATGTCAGCATCAAATCCACCGATGTGCCATACTTGTCCATACACTCTTTCTGAGTATTAAATCTGCATAAGCAGGTGGCCTTAATTTTAAAACCACGAGTTATTTTAGAAGGAGATATGATGAGAAAACATCCATTACAACCCGTCTCCCTACTGCTAAAGATGTGGAAGGCGATCAACAATGTCATCCTAATATTGCTGATCTTTTCTCCCCCTGATGCTGTTCATCGGCGTCTACTGGGAATACTGTCTATTGATAGCGGTCGCCATAGTCATCTCGTGAGGCAATATCAATATCTACATCCCGGCCTTTTTCCATAGCCTTGAATACAGCATCGACACAAATGCAGTGAGACTTCGGAAGGGAGTATTCTGGAAACGCCGCACCACTGTGCCTTATGCCAAAATCACCAATATCGATAGCACACTAGGGCTGGACGAACGTCACTTTGGACGCAGCAAGCTGCACATTCAGACAGCCAGGTCTAGCGCGGCCAACAACAACACGGCCGAACTGCTGGTGCTGGGTATTGCAGAGCTCGAAGCCCTCTAGAATGAGATCATTGGCCGCATTCACCTGCCTGCGGGCATAGAACCCAGCCCGCCTCCACCCACTACGCTCAACCCCGCTTCACCTGATATTCTAAAGCATTCCCGATGAAGTAAACGCTATCCGGCACACGTTGCATAAGTCTTAAAGACCAGCAAAACGGGAAATTAGGCGGCCTTTCTATCACTGCCAGTTTCTGTCCTATTACGCTCTAAATACACTATCAATACGCACACGATGCATAATGGATGCGTATTGATAGCGTATTTAAAAGCGGCAGGAGCTGATCATCAGGAAGGTCACTCAGGTTCATCCCCTGCCCGACTGGGGGTGTGCTTGGGTAGACTTGATCCTGACTAGGTAATAATATCATGCAACAAAAAAGTTACTTGCATATTGCTGTATAACCTCTTCTCTATGTGTGGATTTACGTGGGTTTGACAGCGTCTAGAACCCCATACTTATCTGGTCGGTCGTGGCAGATTAAACTGACACTGGGAGTTAGTATCTATGTCACCTGAGAAATCCGGTTATAAGAAGTCACCCAAACCAATCTGAAATGCCAATAACCATTCAATTTGCAGCCCTGCAAAGACGAAAGCCAAATCTGCTGCTAATGTTATAGGGCGCGCTCCAATCGCGGCAGGATACACGGCAGTTTGACGCAGACATATACCAGCAACCACCCCGCAGCTCACGAGTTGACCCACTACTTGCGCCTGTGGGATTACTGGAGGGGTTGCTGCTATAATCACCATGCCAGTCCCAGCACCATTCATATACATTTCCACTCATATCATAGATACCTAGAACATTGGCTTCTTTATTGCCGACTACATGAGAGCTAGAAGACGAGTTTGAGGTGTACCAAGCCACTACATTAACATCATTTGAACCAGAATACAGATAATCCGGTGTACTCGTTCCTCCCCGTGCAGCAAATTCCCATTCTGCCTCAGTAGGTAACCTATATCCATTAGCTGTCCAATTGCATGTAACCGCATTCCATGCGTTACTATTGAATGTGGGTACGTCTCCCCAACTTGCGGGGTCTGTAGAATTGTTTATTGAATAGACGGGCGTTAACCCATCATAAATGCTGCGAAGATTACAATACTTGATCGTTGAATACCATGAAACATTGTAAACAGGGTAGTTTGCTCCTACTCCGGAACCCGAAGCCGGATTACTTCCCATTATGGCTTGGTAATCACCTTGTGTTACTTCGTATTTGCTCATATAGAATGAGTTCAAGGTTACGGAGTGAGTAGGTAGCTCATCAGAATTACCACCCCCATTTGTATCTCCCATCGTATAAGTCCCAGTGGGAACCTGTACGAAATTTTCCGGTCCAGGCTCTGCTGCAAAGGTTATACTGGCTATATCACTGAGGTTAAAAGGATGCTGAACTCCATCATTCGTATGCACGATCAATTGTGCTGCCAATAGAATTACTGAGTACATTACCAGCAATAAGATGATTAAACTTTGCTTCATTGTTTCTCCTATTTTAGCATCAGCATTTTATTTAGAAGGGTGTTACCATTTACAGATACTCGGTAAAAAAACACTCCGCTTGCTACCGTGTTCCCGCAATCGTTCCTGCCATCCCAGGTACAAGAATGAGTGCCAACTCCAAGTACTTCCCTGCGAAGTAGTTTTACTTTTTGCCCTTTCACATTGAAAATCTCCACCTCGGTGTTTCCGGCTTGGTTCAGTACAAATGAGATCGTGGTGTTGGGGTTAAAGGGATTGGGGTAGTTCTTAAGAAATTTGATGGGAATTTGGCTGACGATTTCTGCCATATCCTCCACAGATACATCACTGCTGAATGTTATCTGCTCTATATCCCCTGTATCGAAACTGATGGTTTCTCCAGTTGAGGTATGGATACTCATCATCTCAGCATAAAGTGAACCCGTACATATGATGATACTTAATACAAAAACAAGTAAGCAACATAGTTTTACCGTGCTCATTAGTTCCTCCTTGTAGGGTAGTTTGTTCTGCTTATGGTGCCAATTCTTTATCTGATGCAAGCAAACAACATATGTTTAAGTTGTCAATCTAATTCAGTAAGTAACGTAATTTTTGTATCACCCTTGCCACTATCATAAGTCAGTGAAACCTTGATACAAACACTAGCTGAAAACTTCAAATGTCCAAGTCTGAAAGATGATGAGCTAGACAAGTCGAATGTTCATAAACTGCTAAATTCTTTCAGATCATTTTATTGTGTATATGGAGCAAGTCTCCAT
>CALBTS010000721.1 GCA_937968035.1 uncultured Methanomethylovorans sp. | reverse complement strand
CGTTACCGCCAAGTGTAAAAACGACACAGCAGACACTTTCCTAGATAATGACACAAAAAAAAATTATTGAATAGCCCACACACAAAACAGCACATTTGCAAATCGCACAAAACAACATACGGCCAAAATTTGCAAAAGAGCTGTTTTCTTGCCCACGCACTCACAACTAAAAAATAAATAATTGCCATGGCAACAGAGGAAAACCATCTTGAAAACTGGCAAAATAGCCACATTATAAAACTTCGGGACTTTAAAGAGCCGACAGTTATAGAAGCACCTGACTCAGCAGAATTAAGAAATATGGTAGAACCATGGTTAACTGCTTTGTTTCAAAGTGAACATCTATCGCTTTTAACGGGTGCAGGAATTTCATCTGCAGTGCATTTTCTAGCTACAGGAAATTCTGGTGCTGGAATGGGGCATATGGAATTTTCAACTTATGTTAATGAAATAAAGATTTCGTCGAATAAATCTGCAAAAAGTTCAGGTCGAGGAGAGGCAAATATTGAGGATGAAATAAGAACGTTAAATGAACTTATTAGAGGTTTAGAGATTGTAGTTTCAACTGGTGAAAAACCCAAATTAGAGGAAAGAATTGCGTCCTTAAAAAAGGATTTAGAAACAGGGATAACAAATTTTGCTAATGCTGTTCTTGATTCAGAGAGAAATATAGTGACCTCTAAAAAAGAAGAACCGGCTGAATACCTGATGAATTTCCTGCTAAGTTTTGCTAGTAGAATTGCTACGCGTGAACGCTTGAATATTTTTACAACAAACTATGACAGAATCATTGAATTTGGTTCTGAGTTAGCTGGGCTACATTTAATTGACAGATTTATTGGTACGATTTCCCCAATTTTTCGTTCTTCAAGACTAAATATTGATATACATTATAATCCACCTGGTATACGTGGAGAGCCTAGATATTTAGAGGGGGTCATTAATTTCACCAAGCTTCACGGTTCCTTGGACTGGATTGAAAAAGATAATACAGTAAGACGTTTTTCTTTACCTTATGGAGCTGAGGATATAAAAACATACTGCCAAGGTGGGAGTTTAATGATCTATCCAAACTCCTCAAAAGATAGAGAAACTGCAGAGTACCCATATGTTGAGCTTTTTAGAGATTTTGCAAGTTCTGTAATAAGGCCAAATTCAACAGTTGTTACTTATGGGTATAGTTTTGGAGATGACCACATTAATAGGGTCCTATTAGATTTACTAACAATACCTTCAACGCACCTTGTAATAATCGCTTTTGATGATATTGGAGATAGAATTAAGAATTTCTATTCAAGAGCGAAACGTCCTGTCCAGATATCATTGATGCTTGGTAATCATTTCGGTGATTTAAAGACATTAGTTGATTATTATCTGCCAAAACCAGCTATTGATAGAACTACCTATAAAATGGTCGATTTATTAAAAGCTCGTGGAACAGTACCATCTTTGTCTAATCAAAACAAGGACAAAGACAATGAGTAGAACACCAATTGAGAATCAAGCATCCTTAAGAGTTGGCGTTGTTGAATTTGTCTCACCAGACGAGATAAAAGTACAACTCGACATTGATGCACCAGATGGAATATCTGCAAATGCTGGAGTTCCAAGAGAATTCCCGCGCATTAATAGTTATGTTCTTGTTCCAAACGAAGGGGGCAGCATTGTATGCCAGGTTGAATGGATAGCAGTAGAACGTTCGCCATTCCCAAAAAGAAAAGGATATCAAGATTATGGATTAATTGACTTGCCCTATCCCATCAGGAAAATGAAACTTACGCCTTTAGGAATTTTAAAGTCAACAAGTGAAGGCTATTTTAGATTTCAAAGAGGGGTTCATTCTTTTCCAAGTATAGGTTCTCCCGTTTTAATCCCAACTGATCTACAATTAAAATCAATAATTGAATCAGGAGAAAATCGAAGAGTTTACATAGGGAACAGCCCATTAGCCGCAAATGCAGAAGTTAAAATAGATCCTGACAGGTTATTTGGTAGGCATTTAGCTGTATTAGGTAATACAGGTAGCGGTAAATCATGCACAGTTGCTGGCCTTATTCATTGGTCATTAGAAGCAACAAAACGAGAAAACAAGGCAAATGCAAGGTTTATCATTCTTGACCCCAACGGTGAATACTCGAAATCATTTGGCGAAAATGCCAAAGTATTCACCGTTGGCGACAATACTAATAAATTGGAAGTTCCAATATGGATGTGGAATAGTTCCGAATGGAGCTCATTTACTCAAGCAAGTACAAAAGCGCAACTTCCTCTTTTAAAACGAGCTTTACGCGCAATGCGAAACGAAGAACTTGAATTTGAGACTGACCCAAATTTACAAGCAAAGAAATTTGTTGGCATTGTTTTGCAGTCTTTAATTTCAAGTGAGAACAAAGGAGAACCTTATCTTGGACAATTCCCAGCAAACAAGAATTTTGTTGAAAAACTTGAAAGATGGAATGCTTCATTAGGCGGATTTGATGTTGATAGCGAAGATTTGCATCATCTTGTTGAGGGTATTAATACTTTAATATCAAGTCATAAAACAGCCTGGAATAGTGGAAAAGGTTTCGATTATCCTGTTTTTACCAATCAAGAAATTAATGACTTAATTAATCAGATCCGAACTGTTTACGCTTCTCTTGGAGGTGATGAAAAGGAATTATACCCGAAAAACGAAGATATTCCAATTCCTTTTAAAGGAAATATCTTTCTTAACTATATAGAGGCATTATCTCAAGAAACAGCTAATGAACAATACCTTGAATTTTTGATTGCTAGAATTAGAACAATGCTTGCTGACTCCAGAATGGATTCTATAATTGGAGATAAAATAGACATTGAATTAGATAGATGGCTTGCAAAGTATTTGGGAGAAGATGATAATTATTCTATTACAATAATTAATTTGTCATTAGTTCCCACTGACATAATTCATGTAACTACCTCTGTTATAGCTAGAATAGTTTTTGAAGCATTGCAAAGGTATCGGAAGTTGAATGAGAAGACACTCCCTTCGGTATTAATTATGGAAGAAGCCCATTCATTTATTACAAAGTATAATGAGAGCGCTGAGAACAATACATCTGCAGTTTGCACAAAGGTTTTTGAGAAAATTGCTCGAGAAGGAAGGAAATTTGGTTTGGGGTTAGTACTATCCTCACAAAGACCATCTGAGTTATCTCAAACAGTTCTATCTCAATGCAATAGTTTTATTTTACATCGTATTAGCAACGACCGAGACCAAGAACTTGTGAGTAAGTTGCTTCCTGATAATTTTAGAGGTCTATTAAAAGAATTGCCCTCTTTACCTTCTCAAAGAGCCATTTTATTAGGTTGGGCATCTGAATTGCCGATATTGGTTAAAATAAGAGATTTAAGCAAAGAGAAAAGACCTAAGTCAGATGATCCTGATTTTTGGGATGTTTGGACTGGTATTGATATTCAGGGAAAAGAGGTCATTAGAACAGTAAATTGGAAAGAAATCGCTGATGATTGGCAAGAGCAAAAATAATAGCCATCGCTGCGTAGGCAAGCACATTGGCTGGTCGCCCCAAAAGCCAACGCACTACCAAAACCAGCCAAAGAGCTTGCCTACATCAAGACACGGCAGACAGTAACAATATACCAAATTAAAAGTAGGATACCAGAAACGAAAGAACACCTGGCGGTAACAGGTCGGTATATGCAATTGGCTTTCCGCACCGCGAGAATCTTCTGGCTAAAGAGGACCGTTAAGTGCACGGCGGTGCGGCCCGGCCCCGCTCCCGCGGGGCACTCCCTCCTGGTGTCACGGTTTTTGCCAACGCGAGAATAAA